>JASLBX010000366.1 GCA_030146385.1 Jiangellaceae bacterium
AGCACCAACCCCCTGCACCGCAACCCGTCGTACGAGCCGCTGGCCAACCCCGACCTCAGCCTGAGGAGGGGAGACCTGCACTACGCAGTCTGGGACGCCTTCTCCGCCGCCCGGTCGCCGTACTTCGACAAGAATCTCCGCCGGCTCGTCGACCGCTACGACGGGCGCCCGGTCCATACGGAGACCGTCACCGCGCGCAGCCCCGCCGGCGAACCGACCGAGACACCCATCATCATCGTCTACGAGATGCGGCCATGACGCGCGCGGCACTGAGAGCGAGCGCGGCGGCCGGCGTCCTGCTTGGCCTCCTCGCCGCAGCCACGCCCAGCGCGGCGGCCGATCAAGAGCAGCCCACCCGCACGCCGATCAAGCACTTCATCTACCTCATGCAAGAGAACCACACCTTCGACAACTACTTCGGCACCAGACCGGGGGTCGACGGCATCCCGAAAGACACCTGCATGCCCTACGAGCCGGGCAAGGCGAAGCCCTGTCTCAAGCCCTTTCACATCCGTGACCGCGCCATCACCGACCTGGAACACACCTCGAAGGCGTTCGAAAAGCAGTACAACGGCGGCCGCATGGACGGCTTCCTCACCATCGGCCAGAACCGTGGCGGGCCGGACAGCTTTACCGGCGGAGAGAGCGGCACCAACGTCGACCACGTGATGGGGTACTACGACGACCGAGACCTCCCGTACTACTGGAACATCGCCGACGAGTACGTCCTCTTCGATAGGTTCTTCAGTTCGTCGGCATCCGGCAGCGTGCGCAACCACATGTTCCGCGTCACCGGCGGGCCGGGGCTGACCGGAAAGAGCGAGGGCGTCCCGGACAAGGGCTGGCCAGACAGCATCGAGACGATCTTCGACCGGCTGGACGACGCCGGCGTCTCGTGGAAGTTCTACGTCCAGAACTACGACCCGACGATCACCTTCCGCAATCGAGTGCCGGGCGACCCGGATCGCGGCGCGCAGGTGATCTGGGTGCCTCTGCTGGCGTTCCCGCGGTTCGTCGACGACCCGAAGATGTTCAACCGGATCGTCCACCTCGACGAGTACTACGAGGACCTGGCGACCGGAAACCTGCCGGCCGTCGCGTTCATCGCCCCAGGTGGGGCGAGCGAGCATCCTCCCGGGAGCATCCGGTCGGGACAGACGTTCGTCCGCTCGATGATCACGGCGCTCATGCGCAGCCCGCACTGGTCGGCGTCGGCCTTCCTCTGGACCTATGACGACTGGGGTGGCTGGTACGACCACGTGAAGCCGCCGAAGGTGGACGAGTACGGCTACGGGTTCCGGGTTCCTGCACTGATGGTGAGCGCACACGCCAAACGCGGGCACGTCGAGAGCACCACGCTGGATTTCACCTCGCCGTTGAAGTTCATCCAATACAACTGGGACCTTCCGCCGCTCGCCTCGCGGGACGCGAAGTCCAACAATTTCCTGACCGCCTTCGACTTCACCAAGCCCCGAGATGCGGTGCTTCTGGGAACGGAGCGCAATCCGCCGGAGCCGCCCGTCTACAACCGATCAGCTGTGTACGTCATCTATGCGGTAGTCCTGGGACTCGTTGCCTTGGTCATCGCCGTGGTGACCTGGCTGGACCGCAGGGACCGGAAGGTCGACCAGGAACTGGACTACCTTCTCACCGCGTCCGAGAGGAAGCGGCTGTGACCGCGCGCCACCTGCTGGCAGGCGCGCTCGCCGCGGGGGCCGTCCTGCTCGGGACGGCTCAGCCGGCGGCGGCAGCAGACCCGCGCACCCAGCCCGGCGTCCTCGTCATCCAGACCACACCGGCGCTTGCCGGCGTCCGCTTCTCGGCCGATGGGTCCACCGTGACCACCGACGAGAAGGGCGTGGCGCGGCTTCCGGTGCGCAGGTTCACCGGGCTCGAGGACCGCCTGACAGTCCCCCGGACGCAGATCGACGCCACGACCATCGCCGAGCTGGACCTGATCGCCGGGAATCCGGCCAACCGGGTGGACGGGCGGCCGCTCCACGTCGGGCTAAAGCTCAGCCGGCTGGTTCGCTGGAGCTTCGTCGATTTGCAGCAGCGCCCGCTCCCCTTCGAACGCATCGACAGCATGCGGCTGCGCAACAACATAGGTGAAGTGATCACCCTCGAGGGCGACCAACTCGCAGTACCCCGCTGGATGCAGGCGACACGGACGGTGAGGACGCACGTCGGCGTGTTGTCCAAGGACCTCCACTACGTAGTGGACGGCGTCGACGTGGACGGCGCCCAGGTGGTCAACCGGGCCCAACAGCGGTTCACGCCCACCGAAAGCCAGGCGTGGGCGATCGAGCTCATGTTCTACCAGGTCAAGATCAAAGCGACGGATCTCGTGCTGGGCCGGCCGGCCGGGCGCACGCTGCAGATCAGGGGCCCGGACGGGACGATCTCACGACACCAGCTCTCCTCCGGCGGCTCGATCGAGTTGCCGAACCTGCCGCGCGGCCAGTACGAGCTGACCGTCCTCGGCACGCCGATCAACATCACACGGCCGGCGATGATCTCGCGGGACCAGGAAATCGAGCTACGCGTCCTGACCGCCGCTGACTTCGCTGTTGTTCTGGGTACGGGTGGATTGGCGGCGATCACGCTGCTGCTGATCGGCCAGCCGAGGCTGCGGTCGCTGGCGTTCCGCCCCGTGCGACGCCGGTCGAGACGGCCTCCGCCCCCAGCCCCACCGTCCCCGGGGTCGGATGAGCCGGCCGCCCGGGAACCGGCCCGCCCCGCATCCGGCCGCAAGTCCCTCTGGCGGGTTGCCACGGGCCTGTCGGTGCTGGGGCTGGCGGCGGGTGGTCTCGCCGCTGGACCGGGCGCGGCGCGCGCCGCCCCGGCCACCGCCGCGTACCAGAATCCCACTGTCGTTCTGGCCTACTACTACATCTGGTTCAACCCGACGTCGTGGAATCGCGCCAAATCGGACTACCCGCTGGCCGGCCGTTACTCCAGCGACGAACGCGACGTCATGCGCAACCACGTCCGCCAGGCCAAGGCCGTTGGTATAGACGGGTTCCTGGTCAGCTGGAAGGACCGCGAGGATCTCAACCGGCGGCTAGAACGGCTCATCGAAGTGGCGGAGAGCGAGAACTTCCAGCTGGGCATCGTCTATCAGGGGCTGGACTTTCAGCGCGAGCCGCTGCCGATCGACACGGTCGACCACGACCTGAACCGGTTCGCCAAGACCTTCGCTAACAGCACGGTCTTTGACATCTTCGACAAGCCGGTCATCGTGTGGACCGGCACCTGGAAGTTCTCCGAGGAGGCGATCGCCCGCGTGACCGGGCCGCTGCGACGCGACCTTCACATCCTCGCGTCTGCGAGGTCGCCGGAGGACTATCTGCGCGTGGCCTCGGCCGTCGACGGCAACGCCTACTACTGGTCCTCGGCCAATGCCGACGAGCACTTCGCCAAGAAGCTGGCCGCCATGTCCACGACCGTCCACAGCCGTGGCGGCCTGTGGATCGCACCGGCCGCACCGGGTTTCGACGCACGGCTGGTCGGCGGCACCCGCATCATTCCGCGCGAGGACGGAGCGACCTTCCGCCGGCAACTGGCTGCTGCGCAGGCCTCCTCCCCCGACGCCATCGGGATCATCAGCTGGAACGAGTTCAGCGAGAACAGCCACATCGAGCCGAGTGAGAAGTACGGTCACACGGCGCTCGAAGTGCTCGCCGACGTGCTCGGGACCCGGGTCGTCGTTCTCGACGACCCGGACTCCAGTGCCGGCCAACCCGGCGGTCCCACCGGCGCCCAAACGCTCGGAATCTTCGGCGGCGTGCTGCTGGTCGGCGCCCTCGGCTACCTCGTCGCGATGCGGCAACGGCACGACACTGCATACAAGGGGCGTGACAGCTGATGACCCGTACCGTCCGATGGCCGACCTCGGTCCTGATCTAAGATCTTGGTTCGGTTGGGTCCGGGCGGGACTCTGGGTTTGCCGCGATATTCACAAACTACAACCGCGCCGACGATGGCATGCCGCCCTGGAGTTCGGACGCTTCGGAATGGACATGTAAGGTCTCGTATCCGCTGCCGTTGAACGCGAAACGCCAGGTTGAGATTCTGCTTGGTCTTGGCGAACGAGCGGTTGTGTCGAAACCGATCAGGAATCGAGAAGCCAGCGCTGCGGCAGCTCTCTAACGTTAGGGTCGTCCCTATCACAACTCGCAGTGGAGCAACCTGCGATGAACGACGCG
>JASLBX010000371.1 GCA_030146385.1 Jiangellaceae bacterium
CCAGGTCCTGCCGTAGCACCTGCTCGTGTACACGCCGCAAGTCCGGCGACGGGTCAACACCAAGCTCATCGGCCAGTAACCGCCGAGCTCGCTGGAACGCCGCCAGCGCCTCGGCCTGCCGCCCCGAGCGGTACAGCGCCACCAGCAGCTGCTCCCACAGCCGCTCCCGAAGCGGGTGATGCTCCGTCAGCCGATCCAGCTCGGGTACCACCTCGGCGTGGCGGCCCAGCGCCAACTCGGCTTCGAGCCGCTCCTCGATCGCCGCCAGCCGCAGCTCCTCGAGCCGGGCGATCTCCGCCCGAAGTGAGGGCTGGTCGGCCAGATCGTCCAGCGCCGGTCCCCGCCACAGGGCCAGTGCGTCCCTGTAGGTGTGCTCCGCAGCGGCCGGATCGACGGCCCTAGCCTGGCGCGCCTCGTCAACCAGCCGCTGGAAGCGGACCGCATCGATCTCATCGGGTCTGCCGTGCAGGACGTAGCCGGCCGAACGGCCTTCCAGCCGATCCGGGCCTAGCACCTTGCGCAGGTGCGACACGTAAGTCTGCAGCGAATTGCGCACCGCCTCCGGTGGGTTGTCGCCCCAGACGGCATCGATCAGCCGATCGGCGGGCACCCGATGGTCGAGTTCGAGGACCAGATGCGCCAGCAGCGTCCGTGGCTTCGGCCCACCAAGCGCGAGCACAGTCTTACCGTCGAGGACCTCGAGCGGCCCAAGAAGCCGGAAGTCCATGATGCGACGGACGCCTCCCCCCACCGCGAATGGCCTGCCCTCACCCTCGGCTCTTCAAGATTTCTTCATGAGGCCTGGCGCAGACTCCCTCCATGGTTGCACCAGCCGGCAAGCCTTCGAGCGAAGGCTGGAGCATTCAGCAGCGAGCAGGGGAGGCGGACATGAAGAGATCGGGATTCGCAGCCACGACCGCACCGGTCGCGCGGATTAGGGAGGTGCCAGCCGCGCGGCGGCTCATCTCGGCGTGGGCGACAGTTGCCTTGCTGCTGGTCGCAGCGGTGGGCGTAGCACAGGCGTCACCACCCACGGCAGCCAGCGGAACCTACACCCAGACGGCGCACACCGGCCTCGAGATTGGCTTCGCGGGTCCGAACGTGACAATCGAGGCGACGACCGAAGGATTGTTCACCGGAACGTTGAGCGGAAGCTTCGAGGACCGCGTCACGGTGGTGATCCATCCCAATGGGCGCTTCACTGCGCACGGCATGATGACCTGCGAGTGCATGGTGGCTGGCAAGTCGGGCGTCCTCGAGTTGGTGGTGGAGGACGCAGGCGTGGAAGTCAGCCCACTCACCGGCACGTTCGCAGGTCGCGCCGTGATCACGGGCGCAACCGGTGAGCTCGCCGGTCTCCGCGGCGTCCTCGAGATAGTGGGCACCGTCGCCCCGAGCGGCCTCTCCACAGTGGACTATTCGGGCCAGATCCACTTCGATTAGTGACCGCAAGGGCCAGACCCTCGAACAGCGTCCAGGAGTTCGTCGTCGTGCCGGACGCCGCGAAGCGGCCGGCTGACCGTCCAGCTACCCGACGCGTTGTGCGCGTCGCGCCACGAACAGCGAGCGGCGCAAGATCCCTTGCTCGATGAGGTCGGCGGCGATCGTGCGCCTCGCCACTTGCTCGGCGAACGCTCCGGGTTGTTCCGCGGCCGCCAGCTCGTCGCGGAATGCGTGCGCATGGCGTAGCCACGCCCGGTGTGTCGCCGCGAAGGTCGCGGTGACGTCGACCTGCGTCGACTCGACGAACCCGGCCGACCGGATCAGCGCCCGGTAGTCAAGGCCGCGAGTGCGGACGGCGGGCGGTGCGACCTCAACCGCGGCCTGGCGCTCGGCGGCGGTCAGCCTAGGACCGAGGTGGATGACGAAGAACGCGGTGTGTCCTCCTGGTCGCAGCAGCCGCCTGGTCTCGCGCAGAGTGCGGAGCTTGGGACCGAGGCAGCAGAGAACGTCCGTATGCACGATCGCGTCGAACGAGCCGGGCCGGAACGGCAGCACGGGCGCGGTCGCCGGGACGGCCAGCACCCGGTCGGCAAGGTTGTCGCGCTGGGCACGGGTCATCGCATCGCGCAGCCCGTCCACGCCTTGGTCAGTTAGTACGACCGAGCACCCGGTCGTCAGCGCGAGGTAGAGACCTGGCCAGCCCCGGCCGGAGCCCAGGTCGAGGAGCCGCTGCCCCGCAGCGAGCTCGAGGTGCTGGGGGAGTTCGTTGACCTGTTCGCGTGTAGTCCAGCCGTCCGCGCCGTGGTCGCTGCCAAACACCGCCTGCTCGAAGCGCAGCCGAACGTCAGAGCTATCGGCGTCGCAGAGGCGGCTGCACTCGTCGACCTCGGCCTGCAACAAACGTGTCATTGCGCCCCCTGAGGTAAGACTACTGGTTGAGGGCAAGAATCCCATTAACGCCGACGCAAGAGCGCTCGCCGAGTTCCGGCGCCCCAGTGTCAGCCCCGCTCGCTCTGTTGGAGATACAGCCAATATCCTTACCGGCAAGGCCTGTCTCATTTCCAGCATTACCTGCGATGGTGCGGCGGGCCGTATATTAGCGCGAGAGTTCTAGCTCAGTGCCCAATAGACCTAAAGCGGTCGGCGGCAAGGGTGGACGGGGTGGCGACCCGTCCACCCTTGCCGGCGATATGGGTAAGAGCCGCAATCGCTACTCGTCGGCGAACATCTTGACCACGATCTCGCCGTCCCTGGTCACCCAACCTCGGAACATCCCATTCGTGTTGAATGGGATCGAGAGGTTTCCTCTGCTGTCGAGGGCAATGAGTCCGCCCGTCACGGGTCCGCCGATCTCCGTTGTCTTGTCGAGTGCAGCCTGGGCCGCACGATCGACGCGCCGGTGCCCGTGCTCCATCGCCGCCGAGACCTCGTGGGCCACGGCTTGGCGGATGAAGAGCTCACCAGTCCCGGTGCATGAAACCGCTACCGTGTCGTTGTTGGCGTACGTGCCAGCCGCGACATAGGGCGAGTCCCCAATTCGCCCTACCGGTTTGTTCGTCAGCCCGCCGGTGGAGGTGGCCGCGGCGAGGTCGTCAGCGTCGGATAGTGCTACGGCGCCGACGGTGCCCGCGTCCTCGCCTTGGCCGTCGGCTTGGGCGTTAGCCCGCGCGCCGCCCTCCTCCCCGAAATTGAACCTCGGGTCCCCATCCTTGGCGTTGAGCAGGGCCTGCCATCGGCTCTCCGTGAAGAAGTACTCCTGGGTCACAAGGTCGAAGCCCCGGTGTTGGGCGTACAGCTCAGCGCCGTAACCAGCCAACATGACGTGGCGGGACCGCTCCATGAGGTCGCGCGCCACGGCCACGGGATTCTTGATGTGGGTGACCCCGGTCACCGCGCCGCTATCGAGAGTCCGCCCGTCCATGATGGACGCGTCGAGCTCGTTGGCGGCGTCCGTGGTGAAAACCGCGCCCTTGCCCGCGTTGAACAGTTCGGAGTCCTCGAGGAACATCACAGCGGTCTCGACCGCCTCCATGCTCGTGCCGCCGTCCTGGAGCACTTTGTGACCGCGTTCGAGCGCTTCGCGGAGTGCGCCCTTGTACTGGGCCTCACGCTCGGGAGGGAAGTCCTCCCGGCGGATCGTGCCGGCGCCACCGTGGATTGCGAGCACCACATTCCTGACCAGGCTGTCAGACGACGGCTGCTGCGTGTCTGTCGCGGTCTGCCCGCCGGCCTGGGCCGGAGCTAGCCCGAAGGCTAGCAACGCCACGAGCGCCGTGGTCAGACGGAGTTTGCGGCCGGTTCCGCCGCGCCTGGGACTTGCTCGACCGAACACTTCGATCATCTCCTTCCGGTTGTATTTGCCATTCGATTACTGGCTGGAGAGGAAGAAGTAGAACGTATTGTGCCTATTACACTAGAGTCCACTTGTCAACGATGGGGACAAAATTCATAATGGAGTATTTAAACTGTTGTAGAATGACAAACGCTATCTCGTTTTACTATTTCCTGCTCAGTTCCCAACGTCGTAAGTATCAAGCTCAGGGGTCGTGAGTATCCAGTTCAGGGTCAGCGTGGCTTGAGTAGCCGGCGGGCCTGTATGGCAGCCTCATGGGCAATGAGCGCGGCGTCCGCCGTAGCCAGTCGGCTATCCTCGATGACGACCCGTCCGTTGACGACGAGCAGCGCCAGGGGCGGAAGCGCGCCCATGACGAGTGCTGCGACCTTGTCTTCGATGGTCGAGTGCTCCACGCCGTCGACCTTCCACACGGCTAGGTCGGCCAGCTTGCCTACCTCGAGTGACCCGAGATCGTCCGATCGCCCGAGAACCTCGGCGCCGCCCATCGTGCCGAGCCGGAGCGCCTGCCGGGCAGTCAGGGCCTTAGGACCGGCGCGAGCCCGCGCGAACAGGAGAGCCGCCCGCAGTTC
>JASLBX010000375.1 GCA_030146385.1 Jiangellaceae bacterium
CACCAGCCGCTGGCGGTGGGTCAGCAGTGAGCGTCGCACGACACCGATCCTGCCAAACGGTGGCCCCGCCAGGCCCTGCGCAGCGCGGGCAGCGCAAGCGGACTCAGCGGCTCACGGCGTGACGACGACCTGCCCATGGGCACGGCCGTCCTTGACATGTTGAATTGCCTTGGCGGCGTCGGCAAGGTCGAATGATTCGGCGACGACGGGTCTGATCTTGCCGGCCTCGATGAGTTCCTTGAGTATCATCAGATCGTCGCGGCTGTCCTTGTGGATGAGTGGCCGCACTTTCAGGCGCATGAACGGGGCCAGTGCCAATCCCCGCAACCAGCGGTCGACGCCCATGAACCACCGGCCGCCCGTCCCACCGATGAACACGAGAGTTCCTTGTGGCTTCAGCGCTCGCCGGCAGTCCGCCAACGACGGGTTGCCGTAGAGGTCGACAAGAACGTCGTAGCGATCGGTGCTGTCGGCGAAGTTCTGCCTGGTGTAGTCGATGACGTGGTCGGCGCCGAGCGATCGGACCAGATCCATCTTCGCGGTGCTGCACACGCCGGAAACCTCCGCGCCCAAAGCCTTCGCGATCTGCACCGCGTACAAGCCGACACCTCCCGACGCTCCAGTGATCAAGACGTGCTGGCCCGGCTGCAACCTTCCCTTGTCCCTGATGCCCTGGAGTGCGGTGAACGCCGAAATAGGGACTGCGGCGGCCTCCTCGAGGCGCAGATTGACCGGCTTGAGCGCCAGCTGGTCTTCGGGCACGGCTGCGTACTCGGCGAAGGCTCCGCCGGACCAGCCGAACACCTTGTCGCCAGGTTTGAACGTCCTCACGGCCGTGCCGACCGCTTCCACCGTTCCTGCAAGTTCCATCCCCGGGACCCGGTTCTTCGGACGCCGGATACCGCTCACCATGCGAGCGAGATAGGGGAGGCCGCGGTAGAGGTGCCAATCGGTCCCGCTGACCGGAGCGGCATGAACGCGCACCAGCACATCGCCGTCACCGATCACTGGCCGGTCGATCTGTTGAACCGTGAAGACGTCTTCGGGTGCCCCGTACTTGTCCTGAACGACCGCCCTCATGCCGCTACTCAACGGTTCGCAGGATCTGCTCGATCGACGCCGCGCGCGAGCGCAACTCGGACACGTCGGCGGCAACGCGCTGCTGAGCGTCCAGCGTGTTCTCCGCGAGTTGCTCGTACCGATGCACGAGTTGCCGCAGGTCGTCCTCCTGGTCGGCTGCGATCTTCGTCTTGCGGAACTCGAGCCAGGTCGCCGCAGCACCGCCGACGATGGCGAATGCGAGGAAGATCAGCCCGAGGATGAGAATCACCTCGGGCCAGGTCCAATCTGTGTCCATCAAGGTCGCTCCTTTGTTGCGGGACCCTTGTCCGGGTCCGACTTGGTCAGGGTCTTGGCCGCCTCGGCCAAGGACGATGCGGTCAGGTGCAGGTCGAAGTCGGCGACTTCGAAGTACTTCATGGCCTTGCCGTCCCGGGACAGCTCAAGGGTGCCGACGATCAGGCCAGCGGCCTCTAGCCGCTGGAGGTGCATGTGGAGAAGGGGACGGCTGATGCCGATCTCGCGGGCGAGGTGGCTCACATAGTCGCGCTCCGCTGCCAGCTTCGCGACGATGCGCAGCCGGGCCGGGTGAGCCAACGCCGCCAGCATGGCGACGAGGTCGTCACCCGTCGGTTGCGTATTCGTCATGGCACTCCTTCATGTGTAAGAGTGATCTTACATGTGATACGTTAGCAGGACCCATGGCAAGGCGCAACCGTCGTCACGGGCACGTCTGCGCGTGGGGAGGTATCCCGAAGTCAGACGCGAGAAGCGCCCGCCCGGAACGTCACCAGGCGGGCGCTGGACGGAACTGCTAGTCGAACAGGTGGCAGAAGGCCCCGAGCAGCGCAGGATCGGATACCGAGAACGGATTGATCTCACGGATCGGGTGCTGGCCGCTTGATTGCAGCAGTTCGGGAGGGTTGAGGTTCACGACGAACCTGCCAACGTCGAGTAGGAAGCCGTCTGGTCCAGTGACTCGAACCGACAGTCCGACGTCCTCGATGATGATCGAGCCATCACCGGGGAACAGCACTCGTTCGAGGAATGCCGTCCGGGGCAGATCCACGACCTCACCAGTGGCTAGGTTTGTGACCGTTCCAGACTCCTGGACCAGGGCATGCAGGCGGACCAGGCTGCCGGATTCGTCGAAGAAGCGGGTCACCAGCGCGTCGCCGGTGAACTCCCAGGAGATCGGGTCGCCGCATGCTTCACCGGAGTCGGTGACCGCGCCAGAGAATGTGTCCCGGTCATGAGTAGGCGGTACTGCGCCAGCCGGAAGCGCAGCGACCGCCAGCAGAAGTGTCCCGGCTGCGAACGATCCAATCAGGCGCCGGATGTGCTGAAGTCCCATGGAGATCCTCCTCGACGGAAACCGGCACGACGCCACACCGCGCCACGACCGGTACGGACTGATCGACCTGTCCTCTCTGTTTACTCCCGATCCGGCACCTCGCCAATGGGCCGTAACCTTTGCCGCGGCGTGCGGTTCAGCGTGGCGCGCCCTGCCGACGAAATGGAGAGCGCCGAGTGAGCAGCCTCGTCATCACGAATGTCCGGGTGTTCGACAGCGTCACAGGAGAGCTCCGGGACGGACCGGTCCGCATCACTGGCGGCGTCATCGAGGCCGTGGGCGCGGACGTGGGGAATGAGGAGTCCGGTGCAGATCGTCCCCGGCTGGATGGGCACGGCGGCACTGTCATCCCTGGACTGATCGATGCGCACTTCCACGCCTATGGCATCAGTCTGGACGTGCGTAGCCTGGAACTCCGGCCGATGAGCTACGTCGCCCTGGCCGCTACTCGGCGGCTGAGCAGGGCGTTGCGTCGTGGCTTCACCACCGTCCGGGACGTCGCCGGCGGTGACCCCGGCCTCGCGTCCGCCATCGAGGAAGGGCTGATCAGCTCTCCGCGGTACCTCTACACCGGCCCGGCGTTGAGCCAGACCGGCGGGCACGGCGATCCGCGGACGGCCGAGGACTTCGGATGCATGCACGACGGCACGATGTCCGAGGTCGTGGACGGCGTCGATGCGGTGCGGGCGGCGGCGCGCGACCGG
>JASLBX010000486.1 GCA_030146385.1 Jiangellaceae bacterium
GTTCAAGCCGACGAGCTTCGGGTCAAAACGCAGGCCGGCGTGCTTTGGATGGCAATGGCGATGTCCACAGCAGCGCCGCCGCATCGTCGGTGGCGGCGCTGCTGTGGGCGTCGGCACTTCGGGCTGCCGGCACACGATCCACCGACGGTCGCCGCTGGGGAACCTTGGCAGTCCAGGCAGCAGCCACGCCAGTTGACCGCATCTTGGCGCAGGTATGCGCCGCCGGTCACTACGTCAACATCGGCCAAGTTGCTGACGCCGCCGCAACGCTGGACGCCTGCGCGGACGAAGCCGAAGCAATCGGGGGATGGCCGCTGGGGTTCGTTCGGCTCATCGCCGGTCAACTCGCCTGGGCCACCGGCCGTCTGGATCAAGCCCGCAGCCACACCGAAGACGCGGTTGTGCTGCTCTCGGCAGCAGAGGCCGAGTGGGCGCACTTGCACGCGTTGGAATCTCTCATCGACGACGCGGCGGTACGCGGCGACTACATTCGAGCCCGCGATCTTGCCCGTGAGGGTCTGCGGCTGTGCCGCCGACAGGACTATCCCGGGCTGGAAGCGGCGATGCTTGCCCAACTCGGGCTCGCTTCGCACGAGCTCGGCGAGATCGATCAGGCAGCGCGCTTGCTCGAGGAGGCCGTAGCCCGGGCCGCGGCCGTGGGCGCTCCTGGCGGGATGGCCGACGCCCACATCGCCGCTGGCACGGCCGCACGTCGCCGGGGTGATCCCAGGACCGCCCGTAAGCACCTGCAGGAGGCGCTGGAGCTTTTGTCCCCAGCACACCTGGCGCCCGAGACTGTCCGTGCGCACGTGGAGCTGGCTCACACCGCCGTGCTCGCCGAGGAGCCCGACGCCGCTCAGGCTCACGCGGGTGATGCGCTCACGCTCGGCC
This sequence comes from Jiangellaceae bacterium, assembly GCA_030146385.1. Classification (GTDB taxonomy): domain Bacteria; phylum Actinomycetota; class Actinomycetes; order Jiangellales; family Jiangellaceae; genus JASLBX01. The sequence goes on from JASLBX010000486.1 coordinate 892, forward strand.
GCGACATCGGTGACCCACGCACGATGGTGCGCTCGATGGAAGCGCTCGCCGGGGCCGTCGGTGTCACCGAGAAACCGCACCCCGCCGTGACGCTGCTTGCAACCGCCGCCGCGGTGCGTCACGCCGCAGGCATCCCCACGCCGCCGCCGGAGCAGCGGGACATCGAGCGTGTCATCGACCGGCTGCGCAGGCGCATCGACGACGACACCTTCGACCGCGCGTGGTCGGCTGCCCACGCGCGGGGAACCGAACAGCCCGACGAGGCCATGGTTGAGGTCGTCGCGACCTACCTCGGCAGTGCGGACGACTGAGCCACAGCCGGCCAAGAAGCGACGAACACGTGGCATGCACCCAGCCTGCCGGCGCCTGTTGACACCGCGCTGACACGGCAGGCGACGGTCCGATGAGCCATGTCTGGGCTGTGTGAGCACCGTGTCAGCGGTCCGGGCGAGCCTGCGGTGAGAAAGAACCACGCAGCCGTCCGCGGCATGGCGAAACCCGCCAGCCAGGCAGCCCGACCGCAGATGAAGGTGATCGCATGTCCACCGAACTCCACACCACGCCGAACCACGCGGAGACATCCCGCACACGCCGTCAATACACGGCTTCGAGACGAGCCCCCTCCGGCTCGCGACCACGTACCAGCGGCAACCGAGCAGTCCAATGGGCCGTCCGACATCGGCGCCTGGTCATCCTCGCCTGGCTGGTCGGTGTCGTCGGCATGCTCTGCCTGGGCACCACGTTCGCCGGCGAGAACAACACCGACTTCAGCATGCCCGGCACTGAAAGCCAGCAGGCAGCCGATCTGCTGGCCGGCGCCACCGGTGGAGATGACCCGCTCGCCACGGGGCAGGTGGTCATCGCGGCCGACCCGTCGATCGAGGGCGGCGTCCACAACCCCCAAGTACAAACGCTGGCCGAGGAGTTGTTCGCCGATATCGGCGCACAGGTTCCAGCCGGTGAGGTGAACAGCCCGTACGGGGCGGACACCATAGGTATGACCTCTCCGGATGGGACGGTGGCGTTCGCCGAGCTCAACCTCGGGAACGGCACCGACGACGAGCTCACCGAACGCGTCGAGGCCATCAAGGAACTACGCGACGAGTTCGAGGCGCCCGGCATGACGGTCGAACTGGCCGGCGACCACTTCGTCGACGAAGCGCTGGAGGGCTCCGCCGAAGGAGTCGGCATGCTACTGGCTCTCGGCATCCTCTTCGTCGCGTTCGGGTCGCTGATCGCGGCCGGACTGCCGCTGCTGACCGCGCTCTTCGGCGTCGGCATCGGCGCGGCACTCGTGAAGCTGGCCACCAACGTGGTCGACATCCCAAGCTTCGCCATCTCGCTGACGATCATGCTGGGCATCGGCGTCGGCATCGATTACGCGCTGCTCATCGTCACCCGCTACCGCACTGGGCTGACCGAGGGCCTGTCCGTGGAAGACGCCGTGGTACGCGCCATGAACACCGCCGGACGCTCGGTGCTGTTCGCCGGGTGCACCGTCGCGATCGCCATCAGCGGCATGCTCATGATGGGCGGCTCGGTAGGCCTATCGATGGTGATCGCTTCCGCTGCCGGTGTCCTCATGGTCATGGCGGCCGCGCTGACGCTTCTGCCCGCGCTACTCGGCGTCATCGGGCACCGGATCAACAAGTTCGGGCTTCCGCACCGCTCGACCAGCGACGAGCGTCCCGGCCTGGCGTACCGGTGGAGCCGGCTGGTGCAGCGGCACCCGTGGCCCGCCGCGATCGCAGCGATATTGATCCTCGCCACCCTCGCCGCTCCCGCGCTCGGCCTGCGACTGGGATTCTCCGACGCCGGCAACCGGCCGGACAGCGACACGACACGGCGGGCGTACGACCTGCTGGCCGAGGGCTACGGAGACGGTGCGAACGGGCCGCTGCTGGTGGTCGCTGACACCACCGACGCCAAAACCCTGGAACGTGTGGCCGGCGACGTCGCGACGGTACCCGGCGTCAGTGAGGTGACACCCCCGGTGGCCGCCGGCAACGGCAGCGTCTCGGTCATGCGGGTCATTCCGGAGACCGGCCCGCAAGACGAGGCGACGACCGAACTCGTCCACACGCTGCGCGACGAGGTGATCCCATCCGCGCTGGCCGGTACCGACAACGACGTGTTCATCACCAGCGCGACGGCTGTCGGGATCGACTTCGCCGACAGCATGCTGCAGCGTCTGCCACTGCTGCTCGGTGGCGTGCTGCTGGCATCGTTCTTGCTGCTCGGCGTAGTCTTCCGCAGTCTGATCGTGCCACTGAAGGCGATCATCATGAACTTGCTGTCGCTCGGCGCGGCATTCGGCCTGATCGTCGCGGTGTTCCAATGGGGTTGGGGCATGGCCCTGATCGGCGTCGGCAAGGTCGGACCGACCGAGGCATGGGTCCCGATGACGTTGTTCGCGATCGCGTACGGCCTGTCCATGGACTACGAGGTCTTCCTGCTCTCCCGGATCCGGGAAGAGTACGTCCGCACCCGCGACAACGCCGCTGCGGTGGCCGACGGGCTGGCCAAGACAGCAAAGGTCATCACGGCCGCGGCGCTCATCATGGTCTGCGTCTTCGGCAGCTTCGTCCTGTTCGACGACCGCGGCATGAAGACCATGGGACTGGGCCTGGCAGCGGCGATCCTCGTCGACGCCACCATCGTCCGGATGCTGCTTGTCCCGGCGGTCATGGAATTGCTCGGCGACCGCAACTGGTGGTGGCCGAAGGTGCTGAACAGAGTGCCGAACTTCGACGTCGAGAAGGAGCCGGACCCAGTCCAGCAGAACTGGAAGCCGGAGCCCGAGTTGCTTCCCGCGGGGCGTTAGCCCGACACTGACTCCGCCGCCAACGCGGTGGCGTCGGCGACGTGCCGGCGGACCTCCTCCCTGGTCCGCCGGCACGCAGTTCTCGGAGATCAGCACCATAGGTCTCGACCGAACATTTGATCTGCAGCCGGTCATCGAAGTCACGAGGTAATGGCACCCGGAGTTAATCACCACTGAGTCCGGTCAGCGCCGACCAGTCGCCAGGGTCTGGTGGCGTGCCCGCAGCGGCGGCCACGGCTTCAGCCAGGGATGCTGCGTCCTGGTAAGGGCGTCCAGCAGCCAGTGCGCTTGCCCACGTTTTGTCCACACGACCCCAGCCGGCCAGCGCTGTGACCGCGGCAGCCTCGGTCAGGTTGTTGTACCAGGCCAGGAAGAGGCCGGTGCGCCCGTCAGGGCTTGGCTCACCCCAGGCGCGAAGCCGCGCTAGACCGCCGTCCGGGAAGATGTCCACCCGCAGCTGGTTCACCGGGTCACCAGGCGGGAGGACGACGCGGTTCACCGCATCGGGTTGAACCGGCGTCCGGGACAGCAATGCGACCTCTTCGGCCCCGACGCCC
>JASLBX010000498.1 GCA_030146385.1 Jiangellaceae bacterium
CGCACAAGCTCGTCCAGCCCCACCCGGCCGGCGCCCTCCACGTTGGGCGGCCGGGCCTCGAGCCGCACCACGTGCGGCAGGTCCGGTCGCAGTTCGCCGGAGTCCTCGACCAGAACGACCCGCTCGGCCGGATCGGCCAGCGACAGGAGCGCGCCCAGCATGGTCGTCTTGCCGGTGCCGGTGCCGCCCGTCACGAGGAATGCCAGCCGGGCCCGGACGACCGCTTCCAGCCACGGTGCAAGATCGCGAGCGACGCTGCCGGACTCCACTAGCTGGTCCATGCTGAACGCATATGCTGCCGGAACGCGCAGCGAGATCACAGTCCCGTGCGGCGAGATCGGAGGCAGCACCGCATGCAACCGGACGCCATCGGCCAGGCGCGCGTCGACATAGGGCACGCCGTCGTCGAGCCGGCGGCTCGCGCTCGCGGCCAGCCGTTGCGCCAACCGACGAACGTCGGCCTCGTCGCCAAGATCCAGTCGCACCTGTTCCAGACCGTCCCCGCGGTCGACCCACACCTCGCCGGGCCCGTTGACCAGCACGTCAGTGACACCAGGCGCTCGAAGCAACGCCTCGAGCGGGCCAGCGCCGGTGATCTCCGCCCGGAGTCGCGCGGTGACGTCGAGGACAGCAGCATCTCCGAGCACGGTGCCTTCGGCCCGCAGAGCCGCCGCCACCTGGGACGCGGTCGGCGGAATAGACGTCGCTGACAATGCCGTTCGCACCCGCTCCACCAGATCGTGGTCGACCCGAATCACGCCGCCTCCACGCCGTCTCGATCCACGAGCTCGTCGACGAGGCGCCCGCACAGCGTGGCGAGCGGGCCGCGTCCCGACTTCGACGGAGGTTCGCCGCGCTCAAGCGCCTCGACCAGCCCTGGCTCGGGATCCAGCTCCCCCGCCACCGGCAGGCCCAACGCCGCTGCGACGTCCGCCGCACGCAGGCCCGAAGGCGCCGGCCCCCGGACGACGACACGGATGCCGCTGGCGACCGCACCGAGCCCGGCGGCAACCCGGCCGGCCGCGGCCACCGCGCGGACCTCGGCCGGCACCACGAGCAGAACCTGATGACACTGGCCGACGGCCTCTTCGGTCGCCGGATCGCACCGGCGCGGCAGGTCGAACACCACGAAGTCCCACGACCGGCGGGCGGCGGCGACAACGGCACGGACGGCCTCGGCCGGCACGCTCAACACGCCGCCCCGATCCCAAGACAGAACAGTCAGCCCAAGCGGGCCGGGAAGGTGATCGCGAAGGGTCGCGCCACCGATCCGGCCGCGGGTGTCGGCGAGGTCAGGCCACCGCAGCCCTCCGCTGTGCTCGGCTCCGAGGACCAGGTCGAGCCCGCCGCCGTAGGGGTCCGCGTCGACCAGCATGGTGGCGAGGCCCTGCCGGGCAGCAGACATGGCGAGCGCAGACGCGAGCACCGACGCGCCGGCTCCTCCACGGCCCCCGACGACGCCTACGACGATCGCCCGCTCAGGGCCACTGCCGTCAGCAACGTCGGCGAACAACTCGACGAGCCGGCCCTCCCCGACGGTCATCGCGACGACCTGCTCTGCGCCGAGGCCGACGGCATGGCGCCAGGTCGCGGCTTCGGCATGGTCAGGACACACCACGACGACGCCGGGACGCCGCGGCGGACCGAGCCCGAGCAACGACTCAGCCTGGTCGTCGCCGACGACCACCATGGGCGCGGCCAGCCAGCGACTGCGGGCGGCACCCGCATCGGCGACCACATCGGCGTCGACGCCGGCCGCGGCGGTCAGCCGGAGCAGGTCGTCCAGAAGCCCGTCGTCAGCGGTGACGAGCAGTGGACGGTTGCCGGGCGACGTGAGTCGGCTCATCGAGTGGACCTCCTGGTGGAAGGGCAGGAGAGTCCAATCTGGCCTGATCACACCGACGGCGGCGGCAGCGAACACAGAATGTGGAAAACGAGGGCTGCCGCAACCTGGGTGTGGACAATAGAAGCGGCCCCCGCCGGGGGGCGACGGGGGCCGTAAGGGATCCGGCTAGGGGGGCAAGCCGAACCCAAGCGGCGGGGGGTGCCGCTTCTTTCAGTATGCCCAGCTTGGGCCGCGCGAAACAAAGAAATCGAGAAATCTTGACGGACTCCGGAAGTCCGCCGAGTCGCCGCCTCCGGGCCGGTCCTCCTATGCTCGGTTCCGTGGACAACGACGCCCCGGCCACCGGCACCCATACGGCGCGGTCGGAGGCCCTGACGCAGCCCGGCCCGCGCTCGGCCGCCTTCTTCGATCTCGACAAAACCATCATCGCAAAGTCGAGCGCCCTCGCGTTCTCACGCAGCTTCTACGAGGGCGGGCTGATCAACCGCCGGGCCGTTCTGCGCAGTGCGTACGCACAGTTCGTCTACCTGGTCGGCGGGGCAGACCACGACCAGATGGAGCGGATGCGCGAGTACCTCTCGGCACTCGTCACCGGCTGGGACGTCCAGACCGTCAAGGACATCGTCGCCGAGGCATTGCACACCATCGTCGACCCGATCGTGTACGACGAGGCGGTCACGCTCATCGAAGAGCACCGCCACGCCGGCCGGGATGTCGTCATCGTCTCGTCCAGCGGCGCCGAGGTCGTGGAGCCGGTCGGCGAGATGCTCGGGGCGGACCGGGTCATCGCGACCAGGATGGTCACCGGCGACAACGGCAAGTACACCGGCGAGATCGAGTTCTACGCGTATGGCGACACCAAGGCAAAGGCGATCAGCGAGGTTGCCGATGCCGAGGGATACGACCTGAGCCGAAGCTACGCGTACTCCGATTCGGCTACCGATCTCCCGATGCTGGAAGCGGTGGGGCACCCGTACGTGGTGAATCCGGACAGGGCGCTACGCAAGATCGCCGCCGACCGCGGCTGGCCGGTACTTGTGTTCAGCAAGCCGGTTGCCCTTCGCAAACGCGCGGCGTCGTTCCGCGACGCCCCCAAGCCTGCCCTCGCTGCCGCCGCCATCGGGGCGGGCGCCGCAGCCGCCGGGCTGGCGTGGTACGCGGTGCGCAGGCGCGGGCGCCCGTCGTAGACGCGCCGAGCTGGGGTATAACCGCTGGTAGGGGAGGAACCGGCGGTGAACCGAAACACTGGCGATGACTACGAAGTCCTCGATCTCGCAGACTCGCCCACCGACGAGGTGAGGAGCCCTGCCCACGCCCTCCCGCCTCTCGACCTGGGAGAAGTCAGCGACGACGGCGAGTGGGGCGACGTCCTGCCTCGCCGGCTGCCGTGGCGGGGGTGGCTCCTTGCCGTCCTCGCGTTCTGCCTCGGGGCGGCCGGCGGCGCGTACGCATGGAGCCTGCGTGTCCAGGCAGCGGATGAGGCCGAGCAGGCGGAAGCGGCGAATATCGTCGCAGGGAGTGTGATCGGCCGGGTCGACCCGGCATCCGAGATTCAGCACCTCGGCGTGATGATGCTCAACAACGGTCCGCGCGACATCGAAGTTCTCAACGCACATCCGCTCGGCTGGGCGACGCACAGCTCCCGTACGACAACAATCCCGAGTTCGGAGTGGGCGGCCGTGCGGATGTCGGTCGAGCCGTTCTGCGACTCTCCCGCACCCGCTGAGCTCGCCGTCCAGGTCCGTACGGACGCAGGCGACAAGACCGTCACGATCGCCCTGCCGCCGGGCGGCAGCATGCTCAGCGATGCGCATGAGCAGGTGTGCGGGCCCGACCCGGGAGTGCGGTACGCCATCAGCGCCGGCCGGGTCAGCGAACTCGAGCCTTCCGAGCCGGGCACCTTGCAGATGCGGATCCAACTAAGGCCGGCCGTTCCCGCCACCGCGCTCGAGATCACCGCCGTCAACGCGTCGGCCGGTGGGTTCCTCGCGGAGGCGACAAACCTGCCCATCACCTTCCGCGCCGACCGCCGCTCCCCGAGTCCGCTGGAGCTGTCGTGGCGGATCACGTCGTGTGACGCCACGACCTTGCTCGGAGACGTGGCGCCGCAGTTGACCGTCACCCTGCCGGACGGCAGGAGCTATCGAACGCACGTCGTGCTGCCCGGGCGGGCCGTCGCCATGCTCGCCCGGTACGCCCTGACCGAGTGCGCGGAGTAGAAACGTAAAGATATTGCCGAAGGGCTTTCATTGGCCCGGCCGATGAAATACAAAGTAGGTAGGCCGTAGAGGCCACGCACGGCAGCTGGGCACCCACGCGGCGACCTACCCATGTACGGGCAGTCGTTCCGGGGCAGCCGGGGCGACGGACTGCAGCACGCCTGGTAACCCAGACTGACGTGCCAGCGGCGGCGCCCCTGAGCGGGGCGCCGTTCGCATGAGCGAATGCCACCTGCGCCTACC
>JASLBX010000557.1 GCA_030146385.1 Jiangellaceae bacterium
GGCAGGGCAAGATAGCACCAGGACTCCTGGTAGATCGGGCGATTAGACACCGATTGATCTACCAGGAGTTCTGCTCTGACCAGCGCAGACACGCCGAACCAAGATCACAAGTGGAGATCACGCAGAGGGTTTAGGAACAGGCTCTCAGTTGTGCTTCTGATGGTTGCCATGTAGTCGTTCGCGACCGTTCATCCCCGTCCATACGCGGTTCGAGCCGTCGCCTTGTTGCCGCTCCTACATTCCGCCTAAGCCGCCCTGATCGAGCGTTCGTTTCGTTTCCGCGACTCGTAGCCGGTGAGGATCAGGACACTGCCCGAGATCAGGTTGAGCGCGACCGCAGCACTGACCAGCGGCCCGCGGGACCTTCGTCCCCAAGTCACCGGTTCGACCATTGTCCCGCCGAGGACCCCGGCCCCAACGGCGGCGCATACTCGCCGCGGCCATGTTTGGCCCGGGCGGGATTGGAGCGCGGCCACTGTCGCTGCCACCGGCATTGGCCACGGCGCTGACAGGCCGCTGCCGAGACCCAGTCGTAGGTTGACCGGCACGTGACCGGGCAGGCGTAGCCCTAGCGGTTCACCAGGTATGTCCTCGCGCACTGAAACATAGGCACCGAATGCCGTGGCGCCTGCGAGGCCCGCAGCCGCGGCTACCAATCCACGGTCGATCATGATGACTCCAACGCTGGTGCCGCATTGTCCGCCGCTGCGACGGAAGTTGGGCAAGCTTCCTGGGCGAGGAGGTTTCCGTGCTGCGGACCCAGTTCATGGCGTGACGCCGCGGCAGCTTGGCCGTGACGGACCGACCACTTCGAGGCGGCCGAGAAGAGACCAGCGAGTTCGTGATGTGCCGTGGTCATGCCAGGCCTCGCGTGGTAGCGCGTGGGCTTGCCTCGGTGGTCCGCCGCCGCCCTAGCTGCCAGTCGGTGCACCATAAGGCCCAGGCAACGAATAGGACCTGCAGCGGCAGCCGCAGCCACGAGTACACGCCTCCCGGCTGGCCGTCGACTTCGATGCCCGCCACGGCGACGTACACGTTCCCGGGGAAGACGCCGACGAGGTAGGCAGCCAGTGCCAGGCCGGCCCAGCGTCGCCACGGATGTCTGACGAGCAGCGCCGCACCAAGGAGGACCTCGATCCCACCAGTGACGGCGATGAGAGCCTCCGCGGCGGGAACCCACTCTGGGAGGTGCTGGATGAACGGCGTGGGCATGAGCCAGTGCGCTACCCCGGCGAAGATCATCGCGGCGGCCATGCCGAATCGGGCGGCGCGTCGCGTTGAGCTCGGACGGACTGGGCGGAACACGGCCAGCAAGACGACTGTGGCGAGCAGGAGAACGAGTAGGAAGATCATTCGGATCACATCCAACGAGGGAGGGGACTGGGTGGCAAAGCCGTTCAATGCCGGTCTGGAACGCCGTCTGTGCTCGTCACCGCGGCGCGAGTGCGGATCAGCCCCACACCGAGGATGATCATCGCGGCCACAAGCAGGACTGCTCCGAGGTAGGCCAGGTTGACGAGGGCGTTGGGCTCTGCTGCAGCCGGATCGAGCACGGAGAGGAAGAACGCCAGTGGGAGCATGATGGCGGCGGTTGGGAAGCCGAGGCGCACAAGCCAACGGGTGCGCTCGGCCAATGTGGCCTCGTCGACGTAGCGCAGCGCGATCAGCGACAGCACCAGCAGCACGCCTCCGTGGGCGTGTCCGGCGCGCCACAGGTCCTGGCGCAACGCGTTGTCGGCGTATGCCGGGTCGTTCACCAGCAGGGTTAGGACGCTCGCACCACCCAGCACCACCGTGGGCATGATGATCAGCAGGATGCCGGCCACCCGCCGGGACGGGGCGGTCACGGTGCACCGGGCCCAAAGTCTGCGGCGGAGCCCATGAGCCGCTCGATCGCGTCGTCCCAGGTAACTGGCAGGGCTGAGCCGGAGACCGTCCAGGTCGCAAACCTGGTTGGCCCCATGTGCGGACGTAGCTTCCCCATCACGCCGAGGTGAGGCATGGTTCGCACGAAAGCGTCGAGGGCGGCCTGGTCGGTCCACGCCGACAGGGTCCAGAAAGTCCCTTTCAGCGGTTCGGCGAGCAGACTGTAGCCGACGACTCCGTCTGTCCGCCCCAGCTGACGGACCACGGACAGGGTGAGACCCATGAACCGCGGCACGGTCCGGCGGGACTGCAGCGGAAGTCGTGACGCCATCACCAGGTAGTTCCGGTCGGGTTGGGCTTTGGCGACGGTGCGCCAGGGGATCGTTGGCATGTCACACCTCCGGTTGCAGGCGCGCTGGTGCCGGGCCCTCGCGCAGGGGGCGGGCGAGACGCTGGTACCTGGGTCGCAGTGCCAGCCGGTAGATCAGCCGTAGCAGGCGCGGTTGGTTGGCGAGCAGCTCGGCGCGTTCGGTGGCCGAGGCGTGGTCGAGCACCCATGGGCCCGCGAAGACAACGGTTCGCTGGCCGACCAGCTTCCAGGCCGCCTTGCCGAGCTCGTCGTACTCAGTCGCAGTAAACGCTGCAGAGTACCGGGGGAAGGCAATCGCCTCCTCATGCTCGGTGTGGGCGTCGACGATGACCTGCAGGGCCCGGGTGGCCTGAACGGTTTCCTCGCGTTCACGTTCCCATCTGCTGCGCCCCGAGGCCGCGGCCAGACCACCCAGGCTCTCCCGCACGACGGCGAGCCGGTACGCAAGCGTGTGATGCTCCCCGTCAAGTTCGCCCTCGGCATCGGCGAATGATGGATCCCGGGCGAGCAGGGCCGGGTAGATGACCCCGTCCTCCGCGTGGTGGTGATCCTGGATGGCGCCCTCGTAGCCGGCGTACCACCCGGCGAGCTTGCCGAACTGCGCCGCGTCGGTCGGCTGTGCCGCGCCGACGAGCTCGACTAGGCGGGCAGCGTCCATGCGCATCGAGCGGTGCTCGAGGTAGCTAATCCGAAGATCTGGTCTCGACTGTGCGGTCATGTTGACCTCCAGCGTGGCGTGGAGTGCTCGTCCGATGCCTCGACGCTAGGTTCATGCCGCCCGGTTCGCGCCGGTGAAATTACCGGGATTCCGGGACGGTCCGCGGCTACTCCAGCCGCAAGCTCGCCAGCTCACCGCGGGAGCGGATACCGAGCTTGGTGAAGATATTGTGGAGATGGAAGTCGATCGTGCGCGGGCTGAGGAACAGCTGGGCGGCGACCTCGCGTGTGGGAAGTCCCCGACTCACGAACCGTGCGACCTGAATCTCCTGGGGCGTGAGCTGGTGCAGCCGCGACGGGTCCCGCTCACGCGTGGCCAGCCCACATGCTCGGAGTTCGACGCGTGCCCGCTCCGCCCAGGGAGTGGCTGCGAGGGTTTCGAAGACGTCGAGCGCGGTTGCCAGTTGGCCCCGAGCGTCGACCCGACGCCGGGCGCGGCGCAAGTGCGCGCCGTACGCCAGTCGGGTGCGAGCCTGCTCGAAGGGCCGGCGTGCATGCTCGTGGTGGTCGAGGGCCTCCTCGAACTGTGCGCGGGCAACGTGCCCCTCCGAGAGCAGACCGTGGCAGTGCGCCACTCGGGCCAGCGCCCACGGTGCCGCTGAGGCACCGGCGAATACGTCCATGAGCTTCAGCCACTGTTGCGCGTCACGGCGACGGCCTGCCTGTACGGCCGCCTCGATACGGTCGAGCGATGCCAATCCGGCCACCACCGGATGGTCCAGCCGCTCGAGCAGTGTGACCGCGGAGGCCGGACGTCCGGTCGCGATCTTCTGTACGGCGCGGGCCCACCGGACGACGTCCTGGACGGCGAGCTGGAAGATGCCGAGGGCGTGCGTGGAGGCGATCTCCTGGGCCTCGACGATTCGGGCGTCGAAAACATCGTCCTCCCCGTGCCACGCGGCGACCAGGGTGAGCCACGCCATCGGCAGTGCGGCTAGCTCAGGCCGCCCGGTTTCGCGGGCCAGCCGGACCGCTTCGGCGGCGCTTGCGGTGGCTGCCGTCCATCGGCCGGTGACCAGTTCCGCCTGCACCAGCCGCGACAGCGAGAACAGCAGGTCGGTAACGGCACCGGCGGCGCGCGCGC
>JASLBX010000567.1 GCA_030146385.1 Jiangellaceae bacterium
GCACGGCTAGGGCCAGGGGATGGCCGGCGAGCCGTGGTAGGCCGCCCCGGCAGCCTCCCACCGCAGAGCGTGCGGCGCGAGGCGGGTCCGGAAGCCGGCCCAATCTCGAGCATCCCGCTGCGACCATGCCACCTCAGCGAGCGCGGGCAGCCTGGGCAGCACCATGCGCTCAATCTCCCCGACCGTCGTGACCGTCTCAGTCCACAGCGCGGCTTCGACGCCCAGTACGTCCGGCTCGGAGACTTCGGGTGAGACCGCCGCGGGATCCCACCCGTAGGAGTCCTCGACCTCGACATGGCCGGCCCAGTCGAGTCCGAGCGAGGTCGTCCGGTCGTACTTCATGTCCAGATACGCGCGATCAGCAGGGGACATGATCAGCCGCGCACCTTTACGCACCGCCCCCACTGCCTGCGCCGGACCAGCGTTGGGATTCCAGTACTGTACTACGGCGCCCGCCACCAGGTTCGCGCTCGCTACCTCCTGCCAGCCGACCGGATGCTTCCCGGTGGCGTGGATCACCTTCTGCACGCGATCGATGAACGGCGCGTACTGGCCGGGCGGCGTGCTCAACGCCTCGTCGCCGCCAAGGTGCACGTACGGTCCGGGCGTCATCGCGGCGAGCTCGCCGAAGACCTCCTCGATGAACTGCCGGACGATCGGCTTGTCCGGGCACAGCGAACTGAAGCCGACTTCAGTACCAGTGGCGATCGGCGGGGCCTGGCCGTCGCACGTGAGCTCCGGGTACGCCACCAGCGCTGCGTTCGTATGGCCCGGGACGTCGATCTCCGGCACCACGGTGATGAACCGGCCCGCCGCATAGTCGACGATCTCGGCATAGTCGGCCTTCGTGTAGTAGCCGCCCGGACCGCCGCCGACTGCCGTACGTCCGCCGACCGCCGCGAGGTGAGGCCACGAGTCGACCGCGATCCGCCATCCCTGGTCATCAGTCAGATGCAGGTGCAGGATGTTGATCTTGTACAGTGCCGCCAGGTCGATCACCCGCTTGACGTCCCGTACGCCGAAGAAGTGGCGGGCCACGTCCAGCATCAGGCCACGCCAGGCGAATCTCGGGACGTCCCTGATATGCACACCCGGCACCTCTGCGGGCAGCCCGCCGCTCTCGGGCAGCAGCTGGCGCAGTGTCTGTACACCCCAGAACAGCCCGGCGGGACGGTAGGCCCGGACGTGCACCCGGTCGGCACTGACGACCAGCTCGTAGCCTTCATCACCGAGATCCAGGTCGCCGTCCAGCGCGAGTTGCACTGCGGCCGCGGGCGCCTCGGTGACCTCCAGCCCGAGTAGTTCGGCCAGGTACGCGGCCACCGGCTCCGCCTCGGGATGCGCGGCGCGCACGCGACCGGCCGAATCAAGGACCGCCGCCGATCCGTACGGTGACACCGATGCCGGCATCGGCACCACGGTCGGTGCCGTCACTTACGACAGCACCGCCCGCAGCCGCGACTCGTCGACCCGCCAGAAGTCATGTTGGCGGCCGTCGACGAAGGTGACCGGTATCTGCTCGCCGTACTCTCGCTCGAGCCGGTCGTCGCCAGCGATGCTGCGCTCCTCCCACGACACGCCCAGCTCGCCGCACACCCGCTCGACGACGGCCCTGGCCTCGTCGCAGAGGTGGCAGCCCGGACGGCCGAGCAGCAGGACGCGCGGCGGTTCACTCACGGCCATGACGATATCGGTCGGCCACAACTAGGGTGCAGCCATGCCCTTCCGCCCGTACCGTGCTCTGCGCGAGCGGTTCGTGCTCGCCGGTGAGGCATCCGCGGCGGCAGCGGAGGAGGAAGCAGGGGTAGACGTACCTCCGGATACGCGAGCCGCCGCCTTCTTCGACCTGGACAACACCCTGCTGCGCGGAGCGTCGATCTTCTACCTCGCACGCGGACTGCACGCTCGCAAGTTCTTCCAGACCCGTGACGTGGCGCGCTTCGCCTACCAGCAGGTGCGCTTCCGCCTCGGTGCCGAGCATGCCGAGCACGTCGATCAGGCTCGCGCGACTGCGTTGTCATTCATTGCGGGACGGTCGGTGGCCGAGCTTCAAGAGATCGGCGAGGAGGTCTTCGAAGAGCACATGGCGAGCAAGATCTGGCCCGGCACGCTGGAGCTGGCTCGCCTGCATCTGGACCAGGGACAGCGAGTGTGGCTCGTGACGGCCGCGCCGGTCGAGGTTGCCACGATCATCGCCAAGCGGATCGGACTCACCGGCGCCCTGGGGACGGTCGCCGAGCACGTGGACGGCCACTACACGGGCCGGCTGGTGGGTGATCTACTCCATGGGACGGCCAAGGCCGAGGCGGTGCGTGCGCTCGCTCTCCGCGAAGGCCTCGAGTTGGAGCGATGCGCCGCGTACAGCGACTCGGCCAACGACATCCCGATGCTCTCGCTGGTGGGCCAACCGTGCGGCGTCAACCCTGATCGTGCGCTGCGCCTCCACGCCCGCGAGCGCGGGTGGCGGATCCGCGACTACCGGGGGCGCCGGCGTAACACTGCGATCGGCATAGCAGCCGGCGTGGGCGCGGGCACCGGTACCGCAGTCGGCGTCCTGCTCGCCCGCCGCAACAAGCGCTGACCTCTCCGCGTTAACGGAGGGGGTCAGCGGAAGGGGTTGCCGCGCTCGGTGAGCAGCGTGTACAGCGTGTGCTGGATCGTCTCGCGGACCCGATCCGTCAGGTCGAACACCAGCATGGGATCCTCCGCGGCCGCGGCCCCGAACTCGTCGGTCGGAATCGGCGAGCCGAACTGGATGATCCACTTGGACGGCAGCGGGATCAGACCGAGCGGGCCGAGCCACGGGAAGGTTGGCGTCACCGGGACGTACGGCAGCCCGAGCAGGCGGGCCAGCGGCTCGACGCTGCCGATCAACGGGTAGATCTCCTCAGCACCGACGATCGAGCACGGCACGATGGGCGAACCCGCCCTGATGGCGGCGGAGACGAACCCCCCGCGGCCGAACCGCTGCAGCTTGTACCGCTCGGCGAACGGCTTTCCGATGCCCTTGAAGCCCTCCGGCCACACGCCCACCAGCTCCCCCGATGTGAGCAGCCGCTCGGTGTCCTCGTTGCAGGCCAGCGTCGTACCGCTCTTGCGGGCCACGTCGGCGACCAGCGGGAGGCGGAAGACCAGGTCCGCGCCAAGCATGCGCAGGTGCCGGTGGGCCGGGTGGGCGTCGTGGACGGCCATCTGCGTCATCAAGGAGTCGATCGGAATCGTGCCCGAGTGATTGGCCACGAGCAACGCGGCGCCCTCAGCCGGGATGTTCTCGGCCCCGCGGACCTCCACCCGGAACCAGTACTTGTAGAGCGGACGCAACAGCGGCAGGAGGACCGTCTGGCTGAACTCCTTGTCGAAGCCGAACAGGTCCACGTCGTAGTCGCCGGTGAGCCTGCGGCGCAGGAAGGCCAGCCCTTCGGCGATGCGCTCGTCGGCCCGCTGGCCCAGCACCGCCTGAGCCGCCTGGCCGACGAAGCGGAGCACGTCCTCGAGCGGGTTCGGCGCGGAGCGGTCGGCCTCCGAAGCCTCGCCCGCCTGTCCGTGATCGCGTCCCTGGCCCGTCCCGACATCCGCCGGAGCTTCCACCGGCGGGCCTACCGCAGCTTCGGCTCCAGCATCCGCCGGCGTGCCGCGAACCCGTCCCGACCGGGGTGGCGCGGGCTGCCTCCGCGGCGGTGCCTTCTTGGCGGCCGGGCGCTTTCGCGGCCGCTGCGCGTCGCTCATCAACCGGGTCCTTGCCTGCCCAGCACGCTGGCAAACGCCTGCTCGACCCGCCGTACCCGCTCACGGTCGAGCACACCGTCGCGGCAGCGCGCCTGGACGAACTCCTCGAACGCCTCGGCCGTGGAGTACTTCGGAGCAAAGCCGAGCTCGGTGCGCATCCGGGTCGTGTCGACTCCCCGCCCGTAGGTCAGAAACTGAACCTGCTCAGGCGAGAAGCTCGCGACCTTGGCCTGCCGCAGCCATGCCCCCACAGTTGACGACGCGACGCCCGGAAGTGGTATCGCCGGACGGCCGGCCCGGCGCACGGCCTGGCTCAGCATCAGCACACCGTCACCAGCGACGTTGAACGTCCCGGGTCGATCCTCGACGGTGGCCAGGCGCAGCGCGGACAGCCCGTCGTCCTCGTGGATGAACTGCAGCCGCGCATCGTGGCCCAGCACGACCGGCACCACCGGCATGGTGAAGTACTCGGTGAGCGGAGTCCGGACGGTGGGCCCAACGAAGTTGGCGAACCGCAACGTCGTCACGCTGACGTCGGGACGGCGCCGCGAGAAGCCGCGGACGTACCCCTCGACCTCGATGGAGTCCTTCGCATACCCAGACCGGGGCTGCACCTTGGGCGCCATGTCCTCGGTGAACATCACCGGGTCTCGGGGGCTGGCGCCGTACACCGTCGTGGACGACTTGACCACGAGCGACCTGACCGTCGAGGACTTCTGGCAGGCAGCGAGCAGCTGCATGGTCCCGATGACGTTGATCTCTTTCTGCGGGACCCTGCCGCCAGCATCGCGCGGGGTGGCGAGCACGTTCATGTGCACCACGGTGTCGACGTCATGGCTTGCGATCACTTTGCCGACCACCGGATTGCGGATGTCAGCGCGAACG
>JASLBX010000329.1 GCA_030146385.1 Jiangellaceae bacterium
ACCAGGCGCGTGCGGGTGGTACGGCAGGGCTACGCATGCTGAACGTGATCGAACGACACCCGGCCCGGTGGGATGGGCGGACGGATGGTGGTTGCTCGGTCAGGCGGTAGCGCGAATGATGCCCCAGCGCAGGTGTCCGGCCCTACCGCCGTCCACCCAGTGCCGCAGCCCGGTGGCCATCCGGTCCCGGTAAGCCTGACTGACGGTGCCGTCGAGCTCCGCTGCCCGACGCTGCATCTCGTCCAGCACACGCTGGTAGTGCACCGCGAGCTGATCGGTCAGGTCACGGAACGCCACTTCGGTGAACCCCAGCCGGGTCAGCTCGCGCTGGTAGAATGCCGGCGTGCCAAGCGACCCGAGTTGAAGCCGCCGCAGGATCGGCACCAGCGCGCCGGCCGGGCAGTCTCCGGCCGCCATCGGGTCGGTGAACACCAGGCGGCCGCCCGGACGTAGCACCCGGGCCACCTCTTCGAGCACCCTGGTCCGGTCTCCGCTGTGCAGGAACGCATCCTGCGACCAGGCGACGTCGAAGGAGTTGTCCTCGAACGGGAGGTCCTCGAACGAGCCGTCGACCACGTCGATCTGCTCACCAAGGCCCTGCGCTGCACTCAGCTCGCGGTTGCGTTCGTTCTCGACCTCACTCAGGTTCAGGCACGTCACCTGCGAGCCGTAGGTGCGAGCCAAGTGCCGCGCGGCACCGCCGTAGCCTGCGCCCACGTCCAGGACGCGGTCGCCAAGTGTGGGCCTGACAGCGTCCGCCAGCGCCTCGACGGTGCGCCGGCTCGCGTCGCCGATGGTGGCGGCAGCGTCTGAATACAGTCCGATGTGGATGTCCTCGCCGCCCCAGATCGTGGCGTAGAAGTTGTCCGCGTCGGACGAATTATAATAGTCGCGAGCCGTGTTCACGGCGACCGAATAGCGTTCCTGCAATTCCTCGTCGCGAAGGTACGATTTCTCGGCGACGTGGATGAAGAAGTCCGGATCGTCGGCCGCGTAGGTCTCCTGGAAGTCGCCATACGTATCGATCCGCTGGAAGCCGACCTCGCGCATGAGCCGGCGCATGTAATCCTTGCGCAACGGATACATGTTGAGGAAGTATTGGGAATTGTCTGGGAACGAATAGCGAAAGCGGCACAGGCCGTCATCGATGTGGTCGGGCTCGGCCCGAACCTCTTCACCGCAGTAGTAGTAGGTGTGTTTGCTGTCGAACTTGCCGTCGAGGATCGCGTCATAGTTGCGCTGGTCGATGATCAGCACACCGTCGTGCTTGAGCATCGCGTAGAACTCGGCCAATGCCTTGCGGCGGTCGCGCTCCGAGAACAGATGAGTGAACGAGTTCCCGAGGCAGATGATCGCGTCGTACTCACCGTGGACGTCGCGGTTGAGCCACCGCCAGTCGGCGTACGCCGTCTGGAGGATGTACCCGCCGTACTCGAAACCGTTCGAGAACGCCTTGGCCAACATCTCGGGACTGCCGTCAGCACTGACGGTGTCGAAGCCTTCTTCAAGCAGGCGCACCGAGTGGAATCCGGTGCCAGTCGCGACATCGAGGACTTTCTTGGCCCCGCGCGCTTTCAGTTGGTCGATAAAGAAGCTTCCCTCAGATTCACGTCGCTTCTTCCAGTCAATCAGCTCGTCCCACTTTTCCACGAAGCTCTTGACGTACTCTGCGACGTAGTGATCAGTAGCTCGAACCTCTAGCGGTTCGGCGCCGAAGTCTTGCTCGGTCAACCCGGTCGCCTGGCTACCTGACGCCATCTCGCACACCACTTCCTCTCTCACCCGGCTTGCCCGGCTACGTTAGGTGATCGCCCCGCCGATATCAACGTTGGGCTTCAAAAAGGCAGCTGACCTGCAGGGTTATGTGTGGCGCGCACAGTCACAGAATTGGCTGGGCAGGGGTGCCCGGTCGGGAATTTTCGGCGTGCAGTATTTTAGCTTGGCTAACCTCAATTCAGGCTGACCGGATTCAGCATCGCCGCCACTCAGCGCCTCCCAGCGGCCGCCGGTGGCCGGACTCGAACCCACGCGGGTCCACGTCCGGTCACAGCCGCGAATCGACAGGCTCGGATTCGAGGGCCAGTTCAGGGTTCTTGTCCAGGAGATACCCGAGGTCGGTCGCCGGGTGATGGGTCGTCGAGACGGTCAGGAACACTCGCACAAGTCTGCCCGACGGCCACAAACTGTTTTCCACGATCCACAAGGAATCGGTACCGTCCCGCCATGGCCCGCACGCCGCCCACGAGGAGTCGAGACGTTGGCCTACTTCAAGCGAATCGGTGAGTCGGCCTTCCAGGCCACTGAGCACGTCAGCGGGGCGTGGAATACCCACGACCAGCACATCGCGCCCGCGCTCGGCCTACTCACTCATGTTGTCGAACTCGACCGCGACCAGCGCCGCAGCGATGGCCTGGTGATCAGCCGGCTGTCGTTCGACATCTTGGGCACGGTCCCCGTCGACGTGGTCGAGACCACTGTCAGGGTCACCCGGCCCGGCCGTACCGTCGACCTGGTCGAGGCCATCCTCAGGCACAACGGACGCGACGCCGTCCTGCTGCGAGCCTGGCTCATGAAGCCCGGCGACACCACCCGCCTCGCGGCCACGTCGTTCCCGCGGATCGCGCCACCGACGGACATGCCGGCCTGGGACCCGTCCACGGTCTGGCCAGGCGGGTTCATCGCATCCGCGGAAGTACGCCGAGCACAATCAGAGCCGGGGCGGGCGTCATTCTGGGTGCGCACACCACTACAGCTCATCCGGGACGAGCAAGTCAGCCGGCTGGCCAGCGCTGCCGGTCTCCTAGACATCGCCAACGGCATGACCGCGCGCGTCAATCCGAAGGACGTCGTATTTCCGAACGTCGACCTCACCGCGCACTTCTTCGCCCAGCCACGCGGCGACTGGATCGGCTTCGACACCACCGTCTCGTTCGGCCCTGCGGGCGTCGGACTGACCAGCAGCGTCATACATGACCTGCATGGACCCGTCGGCATGGTGTCGCAGATGCTCACCGTCCGCCCAGCTGAAGAAGCGGCCGCCCCCACGGCGGGCTGACCTGGTCGTTCGCCGTCAGGCTCTCGTTATGCCGCCACCTCGAACAGACTGGACGCATCACCGACCCGGTAGTCGGAGTATCCGGACGTCTCAACGCTGACCATGCCCGCGACGACGCTCACTGGAATCAGAAATAGGCTGCCTTCACCGTCGACGATGAAGAAGTAGTCGACCTCATCTGGGTCGTACGGCGCCACACCGCCTCCCTTCTCGGCCGAGTACGGGCGCTGGCCCACTGCCACAAGATGGCCTCCCCCACTCGTCCGTTGCGGTGCTGGCTGTAGATGCGCCGTGTCGAGTCCCAACCCCGAGCGCGTGGCCTTTGACCCTTGCCCTCGACTCGCCCCTGTCAGTCAGACCGAGCTCGACCAAGACATCTGCCCAAGTACTGGCTTTGCTCACGGCCAGCCGAAGATCGGCATCTGACCAGCGGCGTTGGCGTGTGACGTGAGCAGTATCGAGGCCGAGGCGCTGAGCGTGCGCTTGACTGACCGGAACATGCCGGCAGATGTTGCCCTGAGGCTCAGCTCCCGGCATACCCCACGCCAGGACCTCGCGGTTGCGACGGCAGCGACGAGCTGCTCGTCAGTCCAGCTGCGCGTGTCCATATCCGAACACTAGTGCGAGCTGACAAGTCTAGCGATCAATGTGTCGGGCCGGCGAGATTTGAACTCGCGATCTCCACACCCCCAGTGTGGCGCCTTAACCAAGCTAGGCCACGGCCCGTTCAGGATCACGCCTGAATCGCCGAAAGCGTACCTCAGCCGGACTCGCTACCGCGAACCTGATACCGGCTCGCCCATGGTCGGATTCGACTCGTACATCCGCATTGCCGCAAACAGACCCGACGCAGCGGTGAGCACCGCGATCGCCAGCGTCGCGGTCCTGATCCCGTACAGATCGGCCAGCAGACCGGCGAGTACCGCTCCCACGGCGAATCCGCCGTCGCGCCAGAACCGGTAGACGCCGACAGCACGGGCTCGCCACGCCGGATGCGCGACGTCGCCGACCGCCGCCAGCAGGGTCGGATAGACCGCCGACGTGCCCAGGCCCAGTAGCACCTGTGCGGCCGCCCAGCCGCCGAACGAGTTCACCGACGCGATCGCCGCCAGCGCGACGGCCTGAGCGAGCATGCCGACCACGATGAACGGCTTGCGTCCGAACCGGTCGGACATCGCCCCGCTCACGAGTTGGCCCGCTCCCCAGACGGCGGGATAGAGCGCCGCCAGCACGCCGATCTCTCCCACGGAAAGGCCGGCGGACGCCCAAAGAATCGGGAACAGACCCCACGCCAGTGCGTCGTTGAGGTTGTTCACCATCCCTGCCTGGCACGCCGACGACAGCGCCCGCTCCTTGAAGCTCGTCAGGACGGCGACGTGCCTGGTCCCCAGCAGACCGTCCGCCTGGTGGTGGTTCGCCGCGTCCAGCCGGGCGTACTCCTGAGTCTCGCGGACCAGGATGGTCGACAACCCAAGCGCGAGTGCGACGTACGCCAGAGCGAGCAGGAACGGCGCCGGACGCAACCCGAACTCGCTCGCCAGATACCCGGTCGCCATGGCCGTCCCCGCCAGCGCGACGTACCCGGCGGCCTCGTTGAGTCCCATCGCCAGCCCGCGGCGGGACGGGCCGACCAGGTCGATCTTCATGATGACGGTGGTCGACCAGGTCAGGCCCTGATTGATGCCCAGCAGGACGTTCGCCGCGACCACCCACGCCCACGACGGCGCCCAGATCAGCATCAACGGCACCGGCAGGGCGATGAGCCACCCAATCACCAGGACTGGCTTGCGGCCGAACCGGTCGGACATGGTCCCGGCAGCGAAATTGGTGACCGCCTTCGTGGCGCCGAAGGCCAGGATGTACGTCAGCGCCGCGGTGTACTCGGTCAGCCCGAACTCGACCTCGGCGAGCAGTGGGAGCACCGTACGTTCGGATCCCAGCAAACCGCCGACCAGCGCGTTGACCGCGACGAGCAGCGAGAACTGAGCCGCGTTCGCTCGGAGCCCCAATCGCAACGCCATCGGACGTGCCGCCCTCTCGTTACGTGCCGGTGGCCAGCGACTCGCCGGTCGTGTTCGACCAGTCGGCGGCGCCACCCACTAGGACGGCCGGCGGCTCGCCGCCACGCCGGGCGAGGAGAGTCGCCGCCGTCATGGCGCGTTCTCCGTGGCCGCACATCACCGTTTCGACGTCCCGAACCGGCTCGTTCAGGGAACCCAGCTCCATGTGGATCGCACCGGGCAGGTGGCCAGATACAAACTCAGATCGCTGGCGGACGTCGAGCACCCGTTCACCGACCTCCCGTGGTCGCGCCAAGCGGATCCGATCCACGCGCTCCCCTGCGACCGTCCAGGCGTGCATTCCACCGGCGAGTTCACCGACGATCTTCTCGTAGCCGATGTTCAGCGCCGGAAAGATGATCTCCGCCGGGCTCTGGTCGGCGTTCCGCACGATGACGATCGGGACATCCGGTTGCACGAGCCAGCCGAGCCAGGTGGCGAACTGACCCCGCAACGGAATCGAGATGGCGCCGGGCACGTAGCCATTCGCAACGTCCCGGACTGGGCGTACGTCGACCACCAAGGCGCCGTCGACCATCAATCGCCGGACGTGTTCGGCGTCGAGAGCGGGGAGGCTCGGCTCGTCGCGCAGGACGTCCGGTCCGCGCCGGTTGACCTCGGCCAACCAGTCAAAGTACGCGGGGTACGTGCCGAGCCCGCCGGTCAGCGCTTCGGCGAATGCGTCCGCGTCGGGTGCGGCCAGCAGCGAGTTCGTCGCCTTCTCCTGTCCAATCGTGGACGTCCGGTCCGCTCCAGGTGGCGCCGAGCAAAACGATCCGGCCCCATGGGTGGGCCACACGGCAGTCTGTTCCGGCAGCATCGCGAGCCGCTGCAGGGACGCGTACTGGGCCCTGGCCAGCTCGGCGGTGCGGTCGGCGCCGAGCAGATCGGTCCGTGCTGCCGAGCCCACGATCAGCGAGCCACCGGTGAACACGCCCACCGGCGTCGTCCCGTCCAGAATGAGTAAGGCCAGGTGCTCATCGGTGTGCCCCGGCGTTGCGAGAGCGCGTAGCGTCAGACCATCGAGGTCCAGCTCATCACCGTCGGCCAGCCCCCGATGGTCGAACGCGCGAGAACCGGCCCGGGACGCCAGGATCTGCGCGCCGTCGTCAGCCGCCAGCTGCCGTACCCCCGAGAGGAAATCGGCGTGCAGATGCGTGTCGGCTGCATAAGCGACCCGTAGAGCGTGCTTATCGGCCGCGCGGCGCAGGGCTCGAAGGTCGCGTGGCGGGTCGACCGCCAGCGCCCGGCCATCGCCGAGATCGAGCAGATACGAGCTGTTGCCGAGCCCCTCGTCGACAATCGGAACGAGATCCACCACGAGAGTCATCCTTCCACCAGACCTTTGTCTCTCGCATTATTCCATAGATTTATGGAACACACACTCTTCCTCCAGCAACGATCAGATGACCTGCTCCGGCCGTGACCTGCACCGCCTTCGGCCGTTCCTCACCTGATCGTCGGCAGTCCACATGACGAGATGCGATCAGGTGAGCCGCACCGGCCATAACCAGCAGCGATCCCGCGCCGGCCACACCTGATCGTTCCGCCCGCGACGATCAGGTGACATATCGACGATCAGGTGACCAACAAGCTAGGTGCGGGACCTGCGTTCGCGGACCCGCATCGTGATCTCGATCGGCGTGCCGGTGAAGTCGAACTCCTCCCGCAGCCGGCGCTCGATGAACCGCCGGTACGCCGCCTCCAGGAACCCGGTGGTGAACAGAACGAACTTCGGTGGACGCGTCGACGCCTGGGTCCCGAACAGAATGCGCGGCTGCCGCCCACCCCGCATAGGATGCGGATGCGCCGCGACCAACTGGCCCAGGAAGGCGTTCAGCCGTCCGGTCGGCACCCGCGTCTCCCAGCCGGCGAGCGCGGTGTCGATCGCAGGGACGAGCCGGTCGGCGTGCCGCCCGGTCTTCGCCGAGATGTTCACCCGGGGAGCCCACGTGACGCGAACCAATTGCCGGTCGATCTCGCGCTCCAACTGCGGCCGTCGCTCGTCGTCCAGCAGGTCCCACTTGTTGTAGGCGAGCACAAGAGCGCGGCCGGCCTCGATGACGCTGGTGATGATCCGCAGGTCCTGCTCGGACAAGGGCTCGCTGGCGTCGATGAGGACCACCGCCACCTCGCACCGGTCGAGAGCCGCGGCCGTGCGCAGAGACGCGAAGTACTCCGCGCCGGACGCCTCGCGCACCCGACGGCGGATGCCGGCCGTGTCGATGAACGTCCAGGTCCGGCCGCCGAGTTCGATCAGTTCGTCCACGGGGTCGACGGTCGTGCCGGCCACGGGGTCGACCACGACCCGCTCGGCTCCGGCCAGCCGGTTGAGCAGGCTCGACTTGCCCACGTTCGGCTTGCCGATCAAAGCGACGCGCCGCGGACCGGCGTCTTCGGCGTCGAAGGTCTCGGCCGGCGCCTCCGGCAGTGCCTCGAGCACCGCGTCGAGCAGGTCACCGCTGCCCCGGCCGTGCAGCGCCGACACCGGATGCGGCTCGCCGAGCCCCAGGTTCCACAGCGCGGCCGCGTCGGCCTCGCCGGACGGACCGTCCACCTTGTTCGCGGCCAGGATCACCGGCTTGCCCGAGCGCCGCAGCACGCGCCCGACCTGCTCGTCGGCATCCGTCGCGCCGACCGGCACGTCCACCACGAAGATCACCGAGTCAGCCGCCGCGGCGGCGATCTCCGCCTGTGCGGCAATCTGCGCGGCCATGCCTTCGGCCCCGGGGTCCCAGCCACCGGTGTCGACCAGCGTGAACCGCCGCCCCGCCCACATCGCGTCGTACGCGACCCGGTCCCGCGTCACACCGGGCACGTCCTCCACGACCGCTTCGCGCCGTCCCAGGATCCGGTTGACCAGCGTTGACTTGCCGACGTTCGGCCGTCCCACGACCGCCACGACCGGCAGCGGCCCGGCATCGGCCTCGTCGACGAAGGCAGACTCGTCCGTGAGCAACTCGGCGTGTGGACCCGCTGTATGCAGATCGTCAGTCACGTGATCTCGCTCCCGAGTTGTCGATGGGTATCGGCGTGATGCGCCACAAGCGCGTCCCGCAGCTGATCGCTCACAGCGTCCAGCGCCGCACGGGACCGGCGGCCTCCTGCCTCCACCCGAACCGGCGCGCCGAACACCACATCCAGTCGAGTTCGTAGCCGCGGCATTGATCCAAGCGTACGTCCCCTGGCTCCCGAACCCAGGAAAACCACCGGAACCACCGGCGCACCGGACCGCAGCGCGAACCACGCCAGACCCGGCCGCAGCTCCGAGAAGTCGCCCGCGCCTCGGGTCCCCTCCGGGTAGACCGCCACGACGCGCCCAGCGTCCAGCACACCGAGGACCGCCTTCATGACCGCTCGATCCGGCTGATCACGGTCGACGGGGATCTGGCCGACGGCGCGCAGCACCCAGCCGACCGGACCCCGGAACATCTCGTGCTTGGCCAGCGTGTGGACCGGACGCGGGGAAACGCCGAACAACAGCGGGCCGTCGACAAAACCCAGGTGGTTCGGCGCCAGGATCACCGGCCCAGAATCCGGCACGTGCTCGGCGCCGCGGACGTGGACCGACCACGCGGCCCTGACCAGCGCGCGGCAGAGCCGGCCACCGCCCGCGGCCCCCCTGGCAGTCGGCAACCGTTCATTCACGAGGGCGTCACGCCCGTTCTGGCCTGCACCACGTCGAGCACGGCAGCCACCGTGTCGTCCAGCGTCAAGTGCGAGGAATCCACCACGACGACGCCCTCCGCCGCTTCGAAGAACCGGGAGACGGTCGAGTCGTCAGCGTCGCGGCGCAAGACCTGGTCACGGGTACGGGCCAGGGCAGTCTCGTCGTCGACACCGTGCAGCTCGAGCGCCCGCCTGGCCAGCCGGGCCTCCTCACTCGCGGTGAGCAGCACCCGCACCGGCGCGTCCGGTGCGATCACAGTGGTGATGTCGCGGCCTTCGACCACCACTCCCCCGGCGTCGACGACGGCGCGCTGGCGCTCGCGCATATCGGCTCGAACCGCCAGATTGGTCGCCACCAGGCTGACCAACTCGGAGATGCGAGTCTCGCGGATCGCCGAACTGACGTCCGTGCTCCCGACGTGGACGGTCGGCGCGGCCGGGTCCGTCCCCATCTCCAGGGGCAACTCCGGGGCCAGCTGCGCCACCTTCTCCGTGTCGGCCAGCTCGACCCCGTTGTCCAGCAGCCACCAGGTCAGCGCCCGGTACATGGCACCGGTGTCGAGGTAGCGCATGCGAAGGGCCATGGCGACCCGCCGGGCGACTGTGGATTTTCCCGAACCGGACGGCCCGTCGATCGCGATCACCAGGCTCGAGGGGTCCACGCCCGCCGCCGGTCCGGAATCCGGCGTTCCGCTAGCTTTCGCCACGCTCCAGTCTCTCCTCGCCCTGCGTCGGTCTCGGTCCGGCACGAGCGTAGTTCGTCGGGCCTGTCGACAACCCGCCAGGCCCACCTCACCTGCGAATTCAAAGCGGACAGTCGCCTCAACCCGCAACGAGTTCGGTGGTAAGTTCACCCTCGGGTCAGGCGTGAAGACGCTGGGAGCGGCGGGAGGCATGACGACAGGCGCTCGGGTAGAGGCGCCCCGGGCGCCAGAGCACGATCAAGCTACCGTGCGCGACCGCGGGCGGTGGCTCATCAGTGATCGCAAGCGGTTGCTCATCGCCGTTCGAGAAGCCCTGTTCATCATCATCGCCACACAGCTCTACTCCAGAGTTCGCGGGATCGCCGACAGCCAGATCCATGTGGCGTACGACAACGCCGAGCGCATCATCGCCCTCGAGCGCGCGCTGAACATCTTCGAGGAGCGATCCATCCAGCGAGCCGTGATCGGTAACGAGGCGATCGTCCACATCGCCAACACCATCTACATCTGGGGCTTCGCGCCCTTGGTGATCGGTACCCTGGCCTGGCTGATCATCCGGCGGCCCGCGCACTACGCGCTGTTCCGAAATGCGCTGCTCGCCTCGGGCGCGGTGGCGCTGGTGCTGTTCGCCACGTTCCCGCTCGCGCCCCCGCGGTTCATGCCGCACTACGGCTTCGTCGACACCGTCGAGTTGCACGCGTCCTGGTACCGCACGTTCAACGGCTCGGCCGTGGTCAACGAGTACGCCGCCATGCCCAGCCTGCACTTCGGCTGGGTGCTGCTGGCGGGAATCGCGATCGCCACCCTGACGCGGTATCGCCCGCTCCGCATCGCGGCCATCGCCGTGCCGTTGCTGATGTTCGCCGCCATCGTCATCACGGCCAACCACTACTTCGTGGACGGCGTCGTCGGCGCGGCCGTCGTCACATGCGGGCTGGCCGGCGCCTACGGGATGCGGCGCCGGTTCGGCTCCGGCCTGCCCGGCGGCCTCCGGTAGCCCACCGAGGGTCTCACCGATTTCACGCGGAACCGCCCGGGCGCCGGCCGCGTCCAACCGATATTCACGCGACGGACGGTCGCCCCGGAGAGCTAAGGATGATCTCATGCGTGCTCGGCTCGGATTCCTCACCGCGGCCACGCTGACCCTGGCCGCATGCACTGGCGGCAGCGGCGGAACTGAACCGCCGTCCGGAAACGATCCGGTTCAGCCATTCACCGACGACGTTATGCTGGTCAGCTCGCTGGTGTCCTTCGACGCCTGTGACGACCTGCTGTCCTACGTGAAGGAGCACGCGCTCGAGATGGTAGGGCCGTGGGGCCTCGGCGGTGGCGGCGGGATCTCCATCGAGGAAGGCGCCGGTGACGACGCCGCCATGGACGCCGCTGCCGGGGCGGAGGTGGCCGAGGAGTCCGCCGCGGGACGCGCTGCCCCGGCGCCGGTCGAGGGCGAGGACTACTCGGGGACGAACGTTCAGGAGGCCGGTGTCGACGAGCCGGACACGGTGAAGACAGACGGTGAGCGGCTGTACCTCATCCGCGGCGAGTACCTCGACATCGTCGACGTCACCGGCCCGTCCCCCCGGCTGCTGTCCAGTGTCGACGTCGGCGGCTGGGGCCACCAGATGCTGCGCGCAGGCGACCGGCTGCTGGTCTTCGGCCAGGTCGACGGAGGTGTCCACCCGCTCGCGCAGGAGTCCGCCGGGCTCCACTGGCCGTCCGGCACCACGCTCTCGCTGTACGACGTCGGAAACCCGGACAGCCCTGAGCTGGTCTCGACCCTCCAGCTCGACGGCTGGGTCGCGTCGGCCCGGCTCATCGACGGCGTCGCACGAGTGGTGCTGAACGCCCAACCCGTGGGGCTGCCGTTCGCCACACCCGAAGGCAGCGGACTGCGCGCCGAGCGCGAGGCCACCGAGAAGAACCGCCAGATCATCGAAGAGTCCACGGTCGACAACTGGATCCCGTACTACATCAGGACCGGGGCCGACGGCAGTGCGGACGAAGGAGCCTTGCTGCCGTGCGAGCAGATTCACCACCCTCGCGACTTTTCCGGTCTGGGCACGACGACCGTGCTGTCGCTGGACCTCGACGGCGAGCTGTTCCTCGGCGGCGGCGCGGCGGTCCTGGCCGGCGGCGAGACCGTCTACGCCTCCTCCGAGCGCCTGTACGTGGCGACCAACCGGTGGGTCGACTGGGAGAACCTGCCCGAGAACGCGTTCCGTGAGGCGAACGAGCGCTACACCACCGACGTGCACGCCTTCGACATCACCGATGCCAGCGCCGCCCGGTATGTGGGCAGCGGCAGCGTCCGTGGCCACGTCCTCAACCAGTGGTCTATGAGCGCGCATGACGGCGTCCTGCGGGTAGCCACCACTGACGGCTCGCCGTGGTGGGGCTTCGGGGACGAGCAGCCGGTCTCAGAGAGCTTCGTGACGACGTTCGCCGAACGGGACGGCGAGCTCGTGCAACTAGGCCAGGTCGGCGGACTCGGTAGGGGCGAGCGAATCTACGCCGTCCGGTTCATGGGCGATGTCGGATACGTCGTGACGTTCCGCGAGACCGACCCGCTCTACACGCTGGACCTGTCCAGGCCGGAGAACCCGCGGGTGCTCGGCGAACTGAAGATCCTCGGCTACTCGGCCTACCTGCACCCGGTCGGGGACGGGCTGGTGCTGGGCGTCGGCCAGGACGCCGACGAGGACGGCCGGACCAGGGGCCTGCAGCTGTCGCTGTTCGACGTGTCGAACCTGGCCGATCCGCAGCGCATCCACCAGGTGACGCTCCACGATGCCTACACCGAGGCCGAGTGGGACCACCACGCGTTCCTGCACTGGCCGGCGACTGGGCTGACCGTCATCCCGTACCAGTCGTGGAGCTGGGACGAAGAGACTGAGATCGAGAAGGCCGACAACGGCGCTCTCGCCTACACGCTCGACCGGACGGCCGGGTTCACCGACCGCGGCCGCGTGACGCACCTGCCCGACGAGGACGCCGACTCGCGCAGCCAGCGGTACTGGGACGTGTCGTGGCGGGCCTCCATCCAGCGGTCGGCCGTGATCGGCGACGCGCTTTACACGATAAGTGATCTCGGCGTGCTGGCGAGTGACCTCACCACACTCGCCGAAGAGGCCTGGCTCACCCTGCCGTCCCGCCAGGGGTGATCAACGTATGTGCCAGCCCTTGGCGGTGAGGGCTTTGGCGAGAACCGAATCCAGGCCCGGCCGGACGTCCAGCTCGACCAGCCCGACCGGCTGGCCCGGGCTGTGCTCGATGCGCACATCCTCGACGTTGACTCCTGCCGCCCCAGTATCGGCGAACAGCGCGGCGAGCTGGCCGGGACGGTCGTCGACCACGACGGTGACCGTCGCGTACTCGACATGAGGCGTGCCGTGTTTGCCGGGCAGGCGCGACCGCCCGTCCAGGCCACCGGTAAGCACGGCCCTCAGTGCCGTCCGGCCGTTCGCGTCACTCGCAGCGTCCAGGGCATCCAGGACACGGTCGAGATCCGCCCGGAACGCCCGCAGGATGCTCGCCACGGCGGCCGCGTTGGCGGTCAGGATCTCGGTCCACAGGCCGGGATCGCCGGCCGCCACCCGGGTCACGTCCGTGACGCCCTGGCCGGCCAGGCGAACCTCGTGCGTCGGCGCTTCTACAAACCGTACGGCCATCAGAGCGGCCACTACATGTGGCGCGTGGGAGACCAGTGCCACAGCCGCGTCATGCTCAGCCGCCGGCATCGTGACCGGGAGCCCGCCCGCGAGCCGCGCCACCGCGAGCGCACGGGTCACCGCGTGCGGGTCGGTGGCCTCGTCGGGGCACAGCACCCACGGCCGTCCCTCGAACAGATCGACCAGAGCTCCCTTGGGACCGGAGATCTCCCGGCCCGCCATCGGGTGGCCGCCCACGTACCGTCCGGGGTCTGCTGCCTGCGCCCGCACCTGCCGTACCGGAATGGCCTTCACACTGGCCACGTCGGTGACATACTCGGCGCTCCCGTCGGCGAGGACCCGCACCACTTCGGTCGCGGTCGCCTCCGGCGGAACGGCCACGACCGCGATCGCGGCCCTTCCGGAGCCGTCGTCCACCCGTCCGGCACCGAGCCGGACCGCCTCGGCGAGCGCCTCCGAGTTGGCATCCCGGAGCCGGACGTCCACTTCAGCGCGCCGCAGGGCGAGACCCAGAGAGGTGCCGAGCAGGCCGGTACCGACGATGAGGACGCCCCCGGCCAGGACGGTGCCGTTCTGCGCGGTCATCGCGGCAGGTCCGTCCGCAGCTCGCGGGCGCCGTGCAGGTACACGTGGCGGATCTGATCGCGCGGGACGTCGAGTTCCGCGTGCGCGAGCAGCCGCACGACCCTGGGCATGGCACCGACAACCTCGAGCTCCTGCGCACACAGCAGGGGCACATCGGTGATGCCGATGTCGCGAGCCGCGTACGCGGGAAACTCCGACCTGATGTCAGATGTGGCGGTGAACACGATGCTGATCAAGCCCTCCGGTGTGACGCCGTTGCGGTCCATCAGCTCACGGACCAGCTCAGCCACCCGCTCGAGGAGGTGGTCGCGTTCGTCGATGTCGAGCTGGGTAGCTCCGCGCAGCGCGTGGACGGCCATGGCGGTTACAGGCCCACCTCGCGGTAGAGCGCGCCCACCTCGTCGCGCGTGAGCCGACGCGTGTTTCCTACCCGGAGGTCGCCGAGCTTGATCGGCCCGAGGTTCGTGCGGACCAGCCGCTCCACCGGGTGCCCGACCGAATCGAGCAGGCGCCGCACCACGTGTTTGCGGCCCTCGTGGAGCATGATCTCAAGCATGACCCGGGCCCCGGAGCGGCTCACCACGCGGAAGCTGTGGACGGTCACGATTCCGTCGTCCAGCTCGATACCCTCCCGGAACCGCTTGCCCAGGTCGCGCGCGACCGGCCCGACCACCTCGGCCAGGTAGGTCTTGGGGACTTCGTAGCTCGGATGGGTCAGCCGGTGCGCCAGTTCGCCGTCGTTGGTGAGCAGGATGAGGCCCTCGGTGTCCGCGTCCAGACGCCCGACGTGGAAGAGCCGCTCGCGGCGGTTCCTGA
>JASLBX010000334.1 GCA_030146385.1 Jiangellaceae bacterium
GACATCACCGCCACCTTCCGATACTGCGGTCGGCCGCCCAACGTGCCGCCCAGTTGACTAAATCGCGGAGAACCAACCGCGCACGTGGCCGCTCGGACCGCGCGGACGCTACGCGCACAGGTCGTGGCCCGGCCGGCCAACCTGGGGTCACCATAGGCGTCTGCTCGGTCGGAAGGCGCGAAGCGCGCCGATCGACACAGCGGTAGCGGTCGCGAGCGCGCCGCGGTCGGCGTCAGCAACCTGACCGGCAACGACGACACCCCGGACATCGTTATGTGCAACCCGCTGTAGTCGCGCAACACCGCCCTCCAGCTCAGGACAGCACGCGGTAGGTCACGTGCGTGACCAGTCTCGCTGCCCGCGACTTCACCTGCTCGAGTTTCAGCGGCGGAACGCCATCGAACACCCGCGTGCCGGAGCCGAGCGTGAACGGCACAATGTCCAGCCGCAACTCGTCAAGCAGGCCAGCGGCAAGGTACTGGTTGATGGTGGTCGCGCCGCCCATGATCGCCACATCGCCGTCCCCGGCCGCCGCGCGCGCCTGGGCCAGCGCCGACTCGATTCCATCAGTGACGAAGTAGTACGTGGTGCCGCCCTCCATCGGCTGCGGGTCACGCGGGTGATGGGTGAGCACGAACACCGGCGCTTGGTACGGCGGATCGTCACCCCACCAGCCGTTCCACTGCCGATCCCACTCGCCACGCACCCGGCCGAACATGTTACGCCCCATGATGAACGCCTTCGCGGCCGTCATCTGTTCGATCTCGGCCCGGTTCTCCTCGGGAGTCTCGACGAACCAGGCATGCAGCTTGCTACCCCAGCCATCGCCGCCGTCGTCACCGAACGGGCGCTCCTCGCTCTGGTTGAGCCCGGCCGAGTACCCGTCGGCCGAAATCGAGAGGTTGCAGGTCACCTTGGTCATTGCTCCTTCCTCCTCGTAGCGACCTCCGTCGCATTCGCGGTGCTCCCACGCTGAGCGCAGTGTCCCCGAGAAAGTCTGTCCGTGGCCCGGGCCGCCCACTCTTCACGTTGTCCGACGCTAGGCACCGCAAGGGATAGTCCGAATCAGTGAAGTCACCGGTCCTAGCCCTGCACCATTGACCCAATTCACTCGCAATTAGCGTGCCGCCGCTTCCAGAGATCACGGAGCCGCAGTATTTCTCACCACATCGGTGCCCTCAAAGTGACGACCACGATCAGTACCTGCCCGCAGTTGACCGCTCAGTCCCCCAACGCACCCGCCCGCTCATGACCCTCTGCGCGCGATCCGTGTGCCTTTGGGTGAGGGCGCCGGCGCCGTGGTCACCACGTATGCAGCGCTCCGTTTAGGCCCGGTCGGCGGCCCGCTCCAGGTCGGCAACGTCGATCTTGCCCATCCTGAGCATCGCCTCCATCGCCCGGCGGGCGCGCTCCGGGTCGGGATCGTTGACCAACTCGCCCAGGCGACGCGGAACGATCTGCCACGACAACCCGAACCGGTCCTTGAGCCAGCCACACGGGCCAGGCTCGCCGCCGTTGGCTGTCAGCGATTCCCACAGCCGATCCACCTCGGCCTGATCCGCGCACTCGATGACGAACGACACCGCCTCGTTGAACCGGAACTCCGGGCCGCCGTTGAGGCCCTGCAACTGCTGGCCGGCGAGAGTGAAGTCCACCGTCAAGACCATGCCCGCCGGCCCCGACGGCGTCTGCGCCGGGGACCGCCAGACGTTGTCGATGTGGCTGTCCGGCAACAGCGTCACGTAGAACTCGGCCGCCTCCTCGGCGTTGCCGTCGAACCACAGGCACGGAAATACCTTGGCCATGGCCATCGCGTCCTCCTTCGGCTTGCACCTGCCATCGCATGGCGTGGCGCAACTCGTGCGCCCCGCCCCGTCACAGGAATAGACCGGATCACAGCCAGGTACTCATCGGTCCGCCCAGCGGCGACCCTGGATGCTCTCGCGGCGTCATGTCGAGGTGCGGTGGCCCTTTGCATGAGAGCGCAAATCATCCGCTTCTGCCGCAATCCGCGCGGCCATGCCCGGATGCGGCAAGTCGATTCGGTTCGGCGCTTGTGACGTGAACTGGCAATCGTACCTGCGGGGCCGGATCAGGCGGCCGATGTGTGGTCAGCGGCGTCGGCTGCGGGCCGCCCACACCACCATGGCGACGACGAGCACCGCGGCCGCTGCGCGCTTTGGATTCGGCGGGGCAAGCCCCACAAACGCAGCAACGGCAGTACCCGCTCCCTCGATCGGCCTGGCGCCGCTTAACACTTCCTCCCCGTAGACACCCGGGCTCTGATAAGGTTTGCGCTTCTTGCTGGTCATGCCGTTCCTCCCCTCTCGGCTGGTCCTCAGGAAAGACCCGGCCGCAGCCGGCTGTCGAGTACACCAGCGCTCATCCTCTTGACGCGTACGCCCGGCACGCTTTCGGGGGCCCGAAATGAGTGTCCGGATCTGCCCGCCGAGCGGGCCCTCCGCTCGGCTGGTACACCCGGCTGATCAATTCCCGTTCTTGCCAGTTGACCTCGGGAGTTGTGCCCTCGCCGGCAGCGGACCACTGGCGTGTCGGTAACCCGAAGGCGAGCGAGGGGTCGAGGGAGCGATGACCTTAGCCGAGCCCGGTGCGGAAGCCCTCCCGCCAGCTCGCGTATCCCGGTGTCCACCCCAGTTCGCGTTTGGCCTTCGCGTTCGACGAGCCCCGTACCGACGTCATGAGGGCGAGACCGAGCTCGCCCAGCATCGGCTTGGCCAGCCATGCGGGCAGCCGCATCGGCCGCTTGCCGTCGAGCTGTTCGGCCAGGTAGGGCAGCCACTCGGCCACCGCAGCGGGCTCGTCGTCCACGATGTTGTAGACGCCGGGTGCGCCACGTTCCACTGCCGCCGCGGTCGCGGCCGCCGCGTCATCGATGTGGATGAACGACCACACACCGGTTCCGCCACCGACGATGGGGAATCGCCCGCGTCTGATCATCTCGCCCATCGAACCCGTCCGCGATGCGGCGTTACCCGGCCCGTAGAAGTTGCCGTACCGCAGCACGACTCCCTCGATGCCGGGCGCGGCGGTGACGGCTCTCTCGAGGTACCGGATGGCCCGCAGCGACTGCCGCGCCTCCTTGCCCGGATCCTCGATCAGGGGGTCATCCTCGGTCTTGACCCACCCTCCGGTGCGCTCGTTGGGCCAGGTGGTGAAGCTCTGCGCGACGAACCGTCGGACGCCGGCGTCGCGTGCGGCCGCCAGCAGGTGGTCGGTGCCTTCGGTCCGCAGCCGGTTCGTCACGGCGAAGTCCCGGTCGAACTTCTTCGGGTTGCCCGTCATCGCGCCGAGCGCGGTGAGCTGGTGGACGATGACATCCGGCTCGGCTTCGGCCACGGCGGCTTGCACGCTGTTGGGGTCGAGGCCGTCCATGACGACGCCCGTGGCTCCCTGCGCGCTCAGGCCGGCCAGGCCGGCCTGGCTCCGGCTCGTTCCGAACACCTCGTGCCCAGCCTTCACCAGCAGCGGTACGAGGCGGCTTCCCAGCGCTCCGGTGGCGCCGGCGATGAGGATTCGCATGTCCTTCTCCCTTCGTCGCCCCGTCCGACGGGACACCCTGAGCGTCTGTGACAACCCGACCGTGGTTGGATCGAGCCGTGATCGATCTGGCCAAGGTGCACGATGACCTCCGGCCGCTGATGTTCTCGATCGCCTACCGGATGCTCGGCACCGTGACGGAGGCGGAGGACGTGGTGCAGGAAGCCTTTCTCCGCATGCACCGCAGCGGGCAGGACGGGCCCGGCGTCGACAATCTCGAGGCGTACGCCACCACCGTCACCACCCGACTTGCCATCGACACGCTGCGCTCGGCTCGGGTCCGGCGCGAACAATACGTCGGCCCGTGGCTGCCCGAACCCCTCGTCGCCTCCACCGAGGTGGCGACCGGCTCCGGCGACGGCGACCCCGCGCACCGAATCGAGCTGGACGAGACGGTGTCCACGGCGTTCCTGGTGCTGCTCGAGGCGCTGACGCCGGTGGAGCGGGCGGTCTTCGTGCTGCGCGAGGTCATCGGCTACGACTACGAGGAAATCGCGGCCGTCGTTGACAAGAGCGCGGCGAACTGCCGACAGATCTTCGCCCGAGCGAAGAAGCGGATCAACGACGGGAAGCCCCGGTTCGACGCGTCCCGCGAACACCGCGATCGGCTGGCCGCGCAGTTCCTCGCCGCCATCACCGAAGGCGACATCGCCGGTCTGGAACGGCTGCTCGCCGACGACGTCGTGTTCGTGGGCGACGGCGGTGGGCGAGCACCGGCCATCCAGAAGCCGATGATCGGTTCACTTTCGGTCACTCGGTTCCTCCTCGGCCTCATGCGTCAAGGCGAACGCTTCGGCGTCCGCCTCGACCTCGTCGACACCAACGGTCAGCCGGCGCTACGCACCCGTGCCGCCGACGGCGCCCTGCTCGGCGTCATGACGATCGACATCGACGCCGGCCAGATCGTTAGGCTGCACAACGTCCTCAACCCGGACAAGCTCGGCCACCTCGGCCCGGTCGGTGACCTCACTGCCCTGCTCGGTGGCAGTCGGTAGTCCGCACAACTCACTCAGCACGGCCACAACTCGCACCCAGGCTGTCACCCAGCCCGCGAGCTCGGCCTCCTCCCCTGAGCCCGCCTTCGCTCGCCGGTGCCAGGATGGGTGGGTATGCGCCTGCACGTCGTCCTGCCCAACGAGTCCACCGCGATGGAGCCGGGCCAACTCCTCGACCTCGCCCAGCAAGCCGCGCGGCTCGGTTTCGACACCGCCTGGCTCCCCGACCATGTCCTGCCG
>JASLBX010000006.1 GCA_030146385.1 Jiangellaceae bacterium
CATCTTGTAGCGCTCGTTGGTCTGGCGGGCATTGCCGAACCCGGCGAACTGGCGGATCGTCCAGGCCCTGCCCCGATACCCGGTTGCATAGAGACCACGGGTGAACGGGTACTCGCCGGGCCATCCGATCCGATCGAACCGGGGGTCGGCCACGCCCGGGGGCGGGCCGTACACCGGGTCGACTTCCATTCCGGACAGCGTCGTGAAGTCGGCGTCACGCTTACGCGAGGCGTCGTACCGCTTCTGCCAGCGCTGCCGGCCGGCCTCAATCTCCTGGGCATCCATAAGTTCAATACTAGGACGTCCTAGTAACTGCGGCGTGGTGTCGGTGGCTCATAAGATGCACGGGTGCACATCACCGCCCGAGCCGACTACGCCGTAAGAGCAGTGGTTGAGCTAGCGGCCCGGGCGCCGGAGTCCGCCACTCGGTTCGAGCTTGCTGAGGCGCAGGACATCCCCGGCAAGTTCCTGGAGAGCATCCTAAGCGACCTTCGCCGGGCCGGACTCCTGGAATCGCACCGCGGTTCATCGGGTGGCTACCGGGTGACCCGCGACCCTGCCGAGATCTCGCTGGCAGATGTCATACGTGCCACGGAAGGTCCGCTCGCCGCCGTCCGCGGAATGCCGCCGGAGGACGTGTCCTACCCAGGGGTTGCCGGCCACCTCACCGAGGTGTGGATCGCCGTCCGCGCGAGTCTGCGCGACGTTCTCGAAACGACCACCGTTGCCGACGTTCTCGCCGGAACGCTGCCGGACCACGTTCGCGAGCTCACCGCACGCCCTGATTCGTGGGCCCGCCGCTAAGGCCTGAAATCTCCCGCGGCCACCCGGACCGCTCGCAGGACATCGAACAGCTGCGCGCAATCGTCATCGTCCAGCGCAGCCAGGCCGAAGTCGGCGTCCATCAGTTCCTTGGTGACCTTGTCGACCACCTCGACACCGAGGTCGGTGATGCGCGCCAGCGTCCCGCGGCCGTCCCGTGGGTTCGGCTCTCGGGTGACGAAGCCCGCGGCCTCGAGTCGCTGAATGGTGTTCGTGACGCTGGTCGGGTGAACCATGAGCCGCTGGCCGATCTTGGCCATCGGGAGCGCTCCGGTACGGCTGAAGCTCAGCAGGACGAGCGCCTCGTACCGGGCGAACGTCACCCCGTACGGCTTGCAGATGCGGTCGAACTCGGCGAGCAGCAGCTGCTGCACGCGCATCACGGAAGTGGCTGCGGCCATGGCATCGGACGGCCCGAACCGGTCGCGCCAGATGGACGCGGCCCGCTCGATCGGATCGAATGCCAGGTCAAGAGGGTCAGCCACGCGGCAAATCTATCGAGTGCGGCGCGCGGTGACCCGCCGGGGCTTGCGCGGATGCTGTGATCTCGGCACCTGACGCTCGGCCGGCTCGGAGCCGGACTCCTCATCACCCAGCAGGCCCATCATCCGGCGGCGCCGCCGGTGGATGGCGATCGCCCGCTCGGATGCTCGCGGGATCAGCTTGATCTCGCGGAGGCCCTGCTCCTGCGCGGCGTTCTCGAGCACGAGGTTGCCCGACCCCACCAGCCGCAGGTGCCACGGCCGCTGGACGGTGATGTCGAGGACCCTGACGATCTCCATCTCGGCTTCGTTGAGCGAGAACACTCCCCATACGCGAAACACCCGCGAGTCGGTGATGACGAACCTGTCTCGCGCCACCTCAAGGATCTTGTAGAAGCTGTAGCCCAGGATGCCGAAGACGATCGCGATCGCGAACCACGCCGACGGCACCGGCGCCCGCGGCAGCCAGACGATCCCGAGCACCAGGCCTACGACACCGATCAGGATCGGGACGACGTAGGCGATCCAGCTATGCAGAGCGACCGAGAGGACCTCTTCGCCCGCGATCAGCTTCCGCGCGACCATCCGGCGGCCGAAGATGGCGGTGATCCAGCGGAAGGACACCCGCACCAGGCCGTCCTCGGCGATCCGGTCAAGCCATCGCAGGAAGGCGTCGATCATCAGAACAACTCAGTGAAGAACGTGATGATGGACTCGAACACGGACGCGACCGCGGCCGCCGCGCCACTCACCGCATCGGCCGCCGCCGAAGGGGCGGTGATCAAGTAATAGGCGGCGAAGGCGATGGCCAGAACGGCTAACACCTTCCTGAACACGTGAACCCGGTCCTCTCATCAGATGGCTGCTACCTTCGTTTTTACCCGATAGCGGACGCCTTGTCGCCACGCCGCGCCGCATTGGCTCATAGCGCAGCGATCACATCATCTGCAGCAGAGTACGGGTCGAGCTCGCCTGCGAGCACCTTTTTGGCCAGCGTGTCGAGCCGCGTGTCACCGTGCAGGTCGCCGAACCGCTGCCGGAGGGCGGTCATCGCGATGGCCTCGATCTCGTCACGGACCCGTCGGTGACGACGCTTATCCAACTCTCCTGCGCCGTCGAGCCATGCGCGGTGCTTGTCGATCTCGGCGACCAGTTCGTCGACGCCCTCGCCACGCGACGCGACCGTCGTGACGATCGGCTGGCGCCAGTCTCCCGGCTGCCGCTCCGCAAGCCTGATCACGCCCCTTAGGTCGCGTACGACCTCGTCAGCACCCTCCCGATCCGCCTTGTTCACGACGTAGATGTCGCCCACCTCGAGCAGACCGGCTTTGGCCGCCTGGATGGCGTCGCCGAGCCCTGGCGCCAGCAGGACGACAGTGGTGTCCGCGAGGGCGGCGATCTCGACCTCCGACTGGCCCACGCCGACCGTCTCGATCAGTACGACGTCACAGCCGGCAGCGTCGAGGACGCGTAGCGCCTGCGGTGTGGCCCAGGCGAGCCCGCCGAGATGTCCCCGGGTCGCCATCGAGCGGATGTAGACGCCGTTGTCGGTGGCGTGCTCCTGCATCCGGATCCGGTCGCCGAGCAGCGCTCCACCAGAGAAGGGGGACGTCGGATCCACGGCAAGCACGCCCACCCGCCGGTCGGTTGTTCGCAGGGCCGTCACGAGGGCGGACGTCACCGTGGACTTGCCGACGCCGGGCGAGCCGGTGATACCGATGACAGCGGCGTGCCCCGAGTGGGGCGCGAGCGCGGCCATCACGTCGCGCAGTTGCGGTGATGCGTCCTCGACCAGTGAGATGAGCCGGGCGACCGCCCTGGGACTCCCGGCGCGAGCCCGTTCGACGAGCTCGGCGATGGACGGTGCCATCAGCTCCGCGGCACCCGGACGATGAGCGCCTCTCCCTGCCCACCGCCGCCGCACAGGCTGGCGGCACCGGCGCCGCCGCCGCGCCGCTTGAGCTCGTTCGCGATGTGCAGGACGAGGCGAGCGCCGGACATGCCGATGGGGTGGCCGACGGCGATCGCGCCACCGTTGACGTTGACCTTTTCGGGATCCAGCCCGAGCTCACGGGTGCTGGCGATACCGACTGCCGCGAACGCCTCGTTGATCTCAACCAGGTCCAGCGTGGTGGGATCGATCCCATCCCGCTCGCAGGCCACTGCGATGGCCCGCGCCGGCTGGTTTTGCAGCGACGAGTCGGGGCCGGCGACGACCCCGTGCGCGCCGATCTCAGCGAGCCATTCGAGGCCCAACTCCTCCGCCTTGGCCTTGCTCATCACGACGACCGCGCACGCGCCGTCGGAGATCTGGGAGGCGGACCCCGCCGTGATCGTGCCTTCCTTGTTGAAGGCCGGCCGCAGCTTCCCCAGTGACTCCACCGTGGTGTCGCCGCGGACGCCCTCGTCCTCGGACACGACCACCGGCTCGTCTCGACGCTGGGGGACCTCGACCGGCACGACCTCGTCGGCGAACACGCCGTTCTTCCACGCCACGGCGCCTTCTGGTGCGACTGCACGGCGAACT
>JASLBX010000019.1 GCA_030146385.1 Jiangellaceae bacterium
CGACGAGCCGGATGATCGAGGTGCGGTCGGGGAAGATGCCGACGACGTCGGTGCGGCGGCGGATCTCGCGGTTGAGGCGTTCGTTGGGGTTGTTGGACCAGATCTGCCGCCAGATCTCCTTGGGGAAGGCGGTGAACGCGAGCAGGTCCGCTCGGGCGGCTTCGAGGTGGTCGGCGACCGCGGGTAGCTTGCCGGCGAGGGTGTCGACGATGCGGTCGAACTGGGCATGTACGGCCGCAGTGTCGGGCTGG
The DNA here is from genome assembly GCA_030146385.1 of Jiangellaceae bacterium. Lineage (GTDB taxonomy): Bacteria > Actinomycetota > Actinomycetes > Jiangellales > Jiangellaceae > JASLBX01. The sequence continues at coordinate 252 of JASLBX010000019.1, forward strand.
TCGTACACGCTGTGCAACAGCGCCTTGACCCATCCCCACGAGCTCTTCGGGGTGATGGCCATGAGGTTGACCGCGTAGTGCGTGCGGCAGCGCTGCCAGGCCGCACCGGGCAGGGTTGCGGCGACCGCGTTGACCAGGCCGGCGTGCGCGTCGGAGGTGACGAGCTTGACCCCGGTCAGGCCGCGGGCGACCAGATCCCGGAAGAACCCCAGCCAGCCGGCGCCGTCCTCGGAGCTGGTGACCTGCACCCCGAGGATCTCCCGGCGCCCGTCGGCGTTTACCCCGGTGGCCACCAGCGCGTGCACCGGCACCACCCGGCCGCCCTCACGGACCTTGAGCACCAGGGCGTCGGCGGCGACGAAGGTGAACGGGCCCGCCTCACGCAGTGAGCGGGTGCGGAACTGCTCGACGTGCGCATCCAGCTCGGTGGCCATGTCCGAGACCTGCGACTTGGACAATCCGGTGATGCCCAGCGAGGAGACCAGCTTGTCCATCCGGCGCGTTGACACCCCGAGCAGGTAGCAGGTCGCCACCACACTGGTCAGCGCCCGCTCGGCGCGCTTGCGGCGCTCGAGCAGCCACTCCGGGAAGTAGCTGCCAGCCCGCAGCTTCGGGATGGCCAATTCCAGCGTGCCAGCACGGGTGTCGAACTCCCGGAGCCGGTAACCGTTGCGCCGGTTCACCCGATCCGGGCTGATGGTGCCGTACTCGGCGCCGCAGACCGCATCGGCCTGAGCGGACATCAGCGTGTTGATGAACGTTTGCAGCAACTCACGCAACAAGTCCGGGCTGGCCTGGCCCAGCTGTTCCTCCACCAGCCGGGCAGGGTCGATACTAGGGGTGACGGTCATCGTCGTGTCCTTCTTCGAGTCGGTTGTAGGAGATCACTCGAAGGATCACGCGGTGACCGTCATCGCTTCCACACGACACGCTCACCGGGAGCCGTACACCACTCTGCCGGACGCAACTGGTGTGGGTCAGGGATTGACGCTGCGCCTGGCGCTGCCCTTGGCTTGTTGGCATCGCTTACGCAAGTCATCGCCGACCCCGCCCCGCCAGAGATCCTTTCGGCTCGTCTTCTTCCCGGACCGGAGCCTGGTACCCCGAATCGGTCATCCAAGCCCCCAGCAGTAATCATGTGTTCGCGGGAAGTGGGCTCGTCCTGGATCTCAACTGGGCCGGCTGGTGAGGGCGTCACGGACACGGTCGACCAGGCCGGCGTCGGGGTGCGAGCAACTTGTTCATCGGAGGCGTGTCCGGTGCGGTCGGGTGGGGGCGGGTCGGCGCCATCCGCTTGGCGCGCTCAACCCTTTACCTAGCTCGATTAGCTCCTCTTCTGGGCATGCCGACTGGAGCCGGGAATCGCGTCACCCTCCTCTTCATCGATGTGTGGGACACATCCTGGACAAGGGCGTTGAACTTGTCCCGCAACTGGGGATCGTTGGCGTCCAGACCCTCCATGTCCTTCATCAACTGTTCGGCCTCGTGTACCGCCGGTGCGGTGAAGTTCATCAACGGCACGACGAGCCTGCCGCTGGCGGCGCGGGCCTTGGCGCGGCGTTCGTCCAAACGGCAAACGACTCTCCTCAGAAGTTCCGCAAGGTTGTGACACCGGCTTGACCGTTCCGGTGACGAGGAGTAGGCAGGAGAGGTGGGCGCCGGACTCGAGCTTCGCACGCAAATACTGGGCAAATGCCTCGTGGTCCACGTCGGCGGTGAGCTAGATCTCGCGAATTCCGCGGTGCTTCAGCAGCACCTGGTCGACAAGGGGCGATCCGACGTCGTTGTCGACCTTACGGAGGTCGGCTTCCTGGACTCCACCGCGCTATCGGCACTCATCGTGGCATACCGCAAAGCCAGCAACTTGGGCGGCGGCCTCCACCTGGCCGGCGCAACCGGAACCGCCCGCAAGGTTCTGGACATCACGCAGCTCGATCTCTTGCTCGACCTCCATGACGACTTGGGTGATGCAATCGAAGCTGCTCTACTCAAATCAGACAATGCTGACTCGAAATAGCACGGCCCCTTAAGGCGGGGTTTCACGCGGCCCTCCGGCATCTCAAATATGTCGCAGCTTGACCTTCCAGTCGCTGGAACCCCTAGCGTCGAGATACAGACATGATCGGAGGAGGTGTCGATGACTGCCGTCCTCCTGCCAGACGAGCGGGCACCACACCTCAGACGAGGAAAATCAGATGACCGACCGCCCCACTCCAACCGAGCGCGACACCCCCAATCGGCGGCCACAGGGCGAGCAAGCGGTGTTCCGGGCGAAGATCGGCGGGATGTCGTGCTCGTTCTGCACGAACACGATCCGGCGGGCGTACCAGCGGATGGAAGGCGTGCACGAGGTTGGCGTATCGCTGGCTCATGAGGAAGGCCTGGTCCGCTACGACCCGGCCAAGCTGGGCGAGGACGAACTGCGACGCACCCTGGAGCAGGTCGGCTACACCTACCGCGACCCGGACAAGGTGCGCTCGTTCGAGGAGGAAGAAGTCGAGCTGCGCACCTCGCGGAACCGGCTGATCACCGCCGGGACGTTCGCCGGGATTGCGGCGGTGCTGATGTTCGCCGGGATGGAGCCGTTCTTCGCGGCGCTGGAACACCCGTTCCTAATGTGGGTGATGCTCGCGCTGGCTCTGGCGACGATGTTCGGCCCGGCCTGGTTCGTCAAGAAGATGGCCTGGGCGTCGCTGCGCCGCGGCATCTTGAACCAGCATGTGCTGCTGGAGTTCGGCGCGTTCGCCGGCCTCGCCGGAGGGCTGCTTGGCATGTTCGTCAGCGCGGAGTTCCCGGCGGGTCACTACTTCGTAGTAGCGGTGTTCATCACCACCTACCACCTGCTGTCGGACTACGTGTCGAAACGGGTGCGCACCCGCTCCTCGCAGGCGGTGCGGCAGCTGATGGACCTGCAGCCAGACACCGCCCGGGTGCTGCGCGACGGCCGGGAGATCGAGGTCCCGGTGGCCGAAATCGCGCCCGGGGACCAGGTACGGGTTCGGCCCGGCGAGTCAGTCCCGGTGGACGGCCGAGTCGTTGATGGCGTGTCGGCGGTGGACGAATCATTGGTGACCGGCGAGCCGATCCCGGCCGAAAAGACACCAGGTGATGAGGTGATCGGCGGTTCGGTCAACCAAACCGGTTCGCTCGTGGTGGAGGTCACTCGGATCGGTGCGGAGTCGTTTCTGGCCCAGGTGGCCCGCTCCATCGAAGAGGCTCGGGCGCTGCGACCGGGGATGCTGCAACTGGTCGACCGCACCCTGAGGTGGTTCGTGCCCGCCGTGCTGACGGTCGCCGCAGCCGGGTTCGCGATCTGGACCGTCGGGCCGCTGCTGTTCGGCGAGCCGCCCAACTTCTCGCGCGCCACCTTCGCCGCACTGGCCGTGCTCGTGCTGGGCTATCCCTGCGCGCTGGGCATGGCGACGCCGCTGGCAATGATCCGCGGCGGCGGGGAGGCCGCCCGCCAAGGGATCCTTATGCGCTCCGGTGAGGCCTTCCAGGTCATGGACGAGATCCGCACTGTGGTGCTGGACAAGACCGGCACGCTCACCCGCGGCGCGCCGACCGTCTGCAGCATTGTGCCGGTCGGCAGTCGGGACAAGGACGAGGTGCTCGCAACCGCGGCCGCAGCCGAGTCGGCCAGCGAGCACCCGCTGGCCCGGGCCATCGAGAACGCCGCCGAACACCGCGGCCTGGACGTCACCGTTGCCGATGCGTTCGCCAGCCACACCGGCAAGGGCGTCGAAGCGACCACCGAGGACGCGCGCATACTCGTCGGCAAACCCGCCTTCCTCGCCGAGCAAGGCGTCGACCTGTCCGCCGCCGGTGAGCGTCTCGCCGAATTGGGAGAGCAGGGGCTGACTGTGGTCACAGTGAGCCGGGGCGGGCAGCTGCTTGGGCTCGTCGGTATCGGGGATAAGATCAAGCCCGACTCCGCCGACACCGTCAGTCGAATCACCGACGCGGGGATGACGCCGGTAATGCTCACCGGTGATAACCGGCGCACCGCGGAGGCGGTCGCCGCGGAGATCGGCATCCAGCGGGTCCTGGCCGAGGTGCTGCCAGCCGATAAGGCGGCCGAGATTCGGCGACTCCAACACGAGGGCCAGCGGGTGATGATGGTCGGCGACGGCATCAACGACGCCCCAGGTCTGACGCAGGCCGACATCGGGATCGCCATTGGCGCCGGCACGGATATCGCGATCGAGTCTGCGGACATCGTCATCATGACCGACCGGCTCGGCGCCGTTGCGGACGCACACGACATCGGGGTCCGCTCGTTCGCCAAGACCAAACAGAACCTGACCCTGGCGTTCGCGTTCAACGGCGTCGGCGTGCCAGCGGCGGCGACCGGGCTCGTGCACCCGATCTGGGCCATGGTCGCCATGCTCGCATCGGTCACAACGGTGCTGACCAACTCGTTCGCCGGGCGCCTGCTGCGTCGAGCCCACGGCGAACCGCAACCAGACCCGCAGGAGATCGTGGAACAGCGGCACCGCCGCGAACACGACCACGGCGGCCTCAAGGAGGACGCCGACGATGCCCGTGAGGCTCCACCAGCCGAGCAGGCCACCGTGGACGCCGAGGTGCGAACCTCGCAGTTGACCGTGCCGATGCACTGTCAGCACTGCTCACAGCGCATCACCGACCGCGTCGGCGCCCTCGACGGAGTCCGCCGCGTGAACGCCGACCACCAGGCCGACATCGTCACGATCGAGCACACCGACGACGTCTTCGAAGGTCAGATTCGCGCGAAACTGCACGAGATGGGCTTCGACGTCGGGGAGGGCCCGCGATGAGCGCTGCTCCACAGAAGACCTAACGAGCCTGTGCTGAGCGGCCGGCAGATAGAGAGGGGTCGGCGCCGGAGCGCCGACCCCTCGCACGGCGAAGCCGCGAGACTAGACGCCGCTAGGGATCAACGAAGATCCAGAGACCGGAGTCGCGGTCGCTCGCGAGGATCACCGTCCGCCCGAAATACGGGCTCTCTGGGTTCTCGTCGACGAATGTCTCGACGCCCCAGAAGTTGTTGCCCGCGGGATCGAGATATGAGCCGACCTCCACGAGCTCGCATGTGCTCGTGTCGTCCGGTGGGTTGTCCGGATCGTACGGCGTGCCTGCGGGGCACTGGATCTGGATCGCGATGAGCCCGCCCGAGTAGTACGACAGGTAGGCGAGACTCGCATCCTGTGGATCGACCGCGACCTCATGAACCGAGAGGTCGCCGAAGCCCTCGGCGAACGCCGGATCGAGTGCCTCGGGGATCGCGAACTGGTCCACGTCCTCAAGCGTCACGGCATCGATCAGGTGGACGTAGCCCCAGGCGTCGAACTGCGACGACAACGTGACCGTCTCGCCGGCCGTGCCGACCGCCGGAAGCGCCGGGTTGGCGCCGCCTGGGCAGTTGGCCGGGTCGTAGCCCTCGACGCCGAGGATCGCGTAGCCGACGGACCGGGCCACGAAGTAAGCCGGGATCTCGGTCTCGGCAAGCATCCCGAGTGTGGCCTCGCACGGCGGG
>JASLBX010000054.1 GCA_030146385.1 Jiangellaceae bacterium
GGTGCGGGCTGGTCGGCGCGAAGATCTGGCACAGCCGCTCGGCGTCGAGCTCGGCGAACGCCGTCGCCCGGAGGTTGAACAGCCCCTCGACCACGGGCGCCCAGTCCGTGACCTCGGGGGGCTCCTCCGTCGGGGCGGGCTGCGCGCCCCCACACAGGTCCTGGGGTTCCTCGGTGGTGGCTTGCGACGTGACGCGACTGGCTCCGGGCAGCATGTTGGCGTCCTCGCCGCGCAGCTGGTTCCATACGCCCCACGCGCCCAGCCCGACCACCGGTAGCGCCACGAGCAGCGCGAGGCCGACCAGCAGCATGTCCTTGCGGCTCCGGGGCCGGCGGCGCTCCTTGGTCGCGGGCGCCTCGGACTCCTCCGGCGGCTCAGTGCGTCCTCGCCCGCGGGTCCTGCGTCCGCCCCTACGGCCCGTTTCGGCAGCGGCGGACTGAGCGTCCACGGCAGGGTGCTCGCCCGTTGAGGCGACCTGGTCGAACTCGCCGGTATCGGCTGCGAGCCCGACCGGCTCGGGATCGGCCAGGGCGAACATCGCGTTCGACAACGATGCGGCGTCCAAGCGGCGATCCGGCTCGGGATGCAGGGCGCGGGCCAGCGCTCCGTGGGTAGCGGGCGCGATGCCGGGCAGCGTCAACGGCTTTCCGGGCAGGTACCCGGTGAGGGCGAGCACCGCCGTCGCGGCCATTCCGTACACGTCCGAAGCGGGGACGGGCCACTGGCCGGCCTCAACCTCGGGCGCGGTAAATCCAGGCACGAGCGCCGGTGGCTGGCCGGTGAGCCGGGCGACACCCAGGTCCGACAGCATCGGCCGGCCGTCAGCCGTGAACAGAATGTTCGCCGGCTGCACCTCACCGTGGACGACGCCGCGGCTGTGAACTTCGGACAGAGCGTCCGCGAGCGGCGCACAGATGGTGACGACCTCGCCTGGGTCCAGCACTCCGCGGGTCGCGAGCAGATCGGCAAGGTTCCCGCCGTCCGCGAGCGCCATCGCGAGAGCCAATCCGCCCTCGACCTCGACCACGCCGTAGACCGGGACCAGGTGGGGATGGTCGACGGTGGTCAGGGCCAGCGCCTCCTGCTGCGCCTCGGCCCGCTGGTCCGGTGACGGGATGGCCAGCAGCTTTACGGCGACGACCTCTCCTGAACCCTCCTCGCGTGCCACCCAGACCGAACCGTGACTACCAATGCCGAGCTGCTGCTCGAGCAGATAGCCCGGCACGTAAGGAGAGTCCACGCCCCGTATCGTTGCAAAGGTCTGGCCGTACTCGTGCATTGCCCGGGGCACTTTCGACTGGCCCTCGCATACGCTGGAGGCCATGAGCGCGCTTGAGGTGATCCGTTACGACAAGTTCGTCCCATACCTGGACGGCTGGGACGAGCAACGGCGCCTGCACGGCCAGCGTGTTGCCGACGAGATCGGTGACATGGTCATGCTCCTGCAGCACGAGCCCGTTTACACGGCCGGCAAGCGCACCGAACCGCACGAGCGTCCCCTTCCCGGCGTCGGTGCGCCGACGATCGACGTCGACCGCGGCGGAAAGATCACCTGGCACGGGCCGGGCCAGATCGTTGGCTACCCGATCGTCAAGCTGCCCGATCCGGTCGACGTAGTGGCGTACGTCCGGCGGGTCGAGCAGATGCTCATCGACGTGTGTGCCGAACTCGGCCTTCAGACGGGACAGATCGAGGGCCGCAGCGGCGTGTGGGTCGCGGCCGACGACCGGGGGCCGGCCCGCAAGGTGGCCGCCATCGGAATCCGGGTCGCCCAGGGCGTGACGATGCACGGCTTCGCTCTCAACTGCGACGCGGACCTGGACTGGTACACGCGCATCGTCCCGTGCGGTATTCCCGACGCGGGCGTCACCTCGCTGACGGCCGAGCTGGGCCGTCCGGTGACTGTGGCCGAGGTCTCACCCGTCGTCGAGCGGCACCTCCCCACCATCCTCGCGGCGGAACGTAGTCTGGTGGCGTGAGCGTCGCACCAGAAGGCCGTCGACTGTTGCGCCTCGAGGCCCGCAACAGCCAGACGCCGATCGAGAAGAAGCCATCCTGGATCAAGACGACGGCCAAGATGGGCCCGGAGTACCGGGAGCTTCAGTCCTTGGTGAAACGCGAGGGCCTGCACACGGTCTGCCAGGAGGCCGGCTGCCCGAACATCTTCGAATGCTGGGAAGACCGCGAGGCCACGTTCCTCATCGGCGGCGACCACTGCACGCGGCGGTGCGACTTCTGCCTGATCGACACCGGCAAGCCGGACCCTCTGGACCGCGACGAGCCGCGCCGCGTGGCCGAGTCGGTGCAGGCGATGGGCCTGCGGTACGCAACGGTCACTGGCGTCACGCGGGATGACCTGGAGGACGAGGGCGCGTGGCTGTACGCCGAGACGGTGCGTGCGATCCACGCGCTCAACCCTGATACGGGGGTCGAGATTCTCACACCCGACTTCTCCGGCAAGGCCGATCTGCTCCAGGAGGTCTTCGACGCCAAGCCCGAGGTGTTCGCGCACAACGTGGAGACAGTGCCGCGGATCTTCCGCCGGATCCGGCCGGCCTTCAGCTACGAACGCTCGCTGGACGTGCTCACGATGAGCCGCAACGCCGGAATGATCACCAAGTCGAACCTGATCCTCGGCATGGGCGAGACACGCGAGGAGATCTCGCAGGCGCTGGTCGACCTGCATTCGGCCGGCTGTGATCTGATCACCATCACGCAGTACCTGCGGCCGTCCCCGCGGCACCACCCGGTCGAGCGCTGGGTCAAGCCCGAAGAATTCGTCGAGCTACGCGAGGAGGCCGAGGAGATCGGCTTCGCCGGCGTGATGTCCGGTCCGCTCGTGCGGTCCTCGTACCGGGCCGGGCGGCTCTTCCGGCAGGCGACGGAGGCGCGCGCCGCCGCGGCGAACGCCTCGTGATCGAGCTGCGCACGCCGGCCGAGATCGAGGCCATGCGGCCGGCCGGGCGTTTCGTGGCCGAGGTCCTCACCGCCGTTTCTCGTGCAGCGGACGTTGGTGTCAATCTGCTCGAGCTCGACGCGCTCGCCCACGACATGATCCGGAAACGCGGCGCGTCCTCGTGCTACGTCGACTACCACCCCGCGTTCGGCGCCTACCCGTTCGGGAAGGTCCTGTGCACGTCGGTCAACGACGCCGTGCTGCACGGACTGCCGTACGACGACCGGCTCCGCGACGGCGACCTGCTGTCGATCGACTTCGCGGCGTCGGTCGACGGCTGGGTGGCCGACAGCGCACTGAGCTTCGTGGTCGGAACGCCGCGGGACGAGGACCTCCAGCTGATCGAGACGACCGAGAACGCCCTGGCGGCGGCCATCAAGATGGCCGTGGTCGGGAACCGGATGGGCGACATCTCGGCCACCATCGGAGAAGTTGCGCGGGCGGCGGGCTACGTACCGAACACCCAGTTCGGCGGACACGGCGTGGGCCGCACCATGCACGGCGACCCTCCGGTGTCGAACGACGGACGCCCGGGACGCGGCCTGCCGCTGCGGCCCGGCCTGGTCATCGCCATCGAACCGTGGCTGCTGGCCGGATCGCAGTCGATCTACACCGACCCAGACGGCTGGACGCTGCGGAGCATCGACGGCTCGCGCGGCGCACACAGCGAGCACACGGTCGCCATCACCGAGGAAGGCCCGCTCGTGCTGACCGAACGCGGCGATTTCGGCGTCGACGGGGCGGGCAACTAACCTGTCAGGCATGGCACGCAAGGATGCGAAGCAGGACTCTGCCGAGAAGAAGCCCGGTCGGATCGCTCAAATCAAGAGCACGTACCGGATGGCCAGGCGGAGCGACCGCTGGATCGGCTGGATAACCCTCGGCGTCATCCTGCTTACGCTCGGCGTGTTCTTCATCCTCGGCTTGCTGCTCGACCGCCTGATCCTCTACCCGGTGATGGGCCTGCCGATGGCCCTGTTGGTCGGCGCGCTCATCTTCGGCCGCCGGGCCGAACGAGCCGCGTACGGCCAGATCGAGGGTCAGCCGGGGGCCGCCATGGCCGCGCTCGGGACGCTCCGGCGGGGTTGGGACACCACGCCGGTCGTCGCCACCAACAAGCACCAGGACGTTGTCCACCGCGCCGTCGGCAAGCCCGGCATCGTCCTGGTCGGTGAAGGTACGTCCCACCAGCGGCTCAGCAATCTGCTCAACCAGGAGAAGCGCCGCCACGCCCGGGTCTCCCCCGAGACGCCGATCCACGAGTTCATCGTCGGCCGTGGAGAGGACGAAGTTCCCCTGCCGAAGCTGGCCAGGCAGGTCCGCAAGCTGCCGCGGCACCTCCGCGGCCCGCAGATCACCGAGCTGCGGTCTCGCTTGCGCGCGCTGGGCACACAGCCGCTGCCGATGCCCAAGGGTCCACTGCCCAAGGGCCTGAAGATGCCCCGCGGCGGAATGCCCCAGCAGCAACAACGCTGAGCTTCCGGTCGATCACGTTCAGCATGCCCGTAGGTGCCGTACCAGGCGCGTGCGGGTGGTACGGCACCGACACGCCTGGTGGGGCGTCCAGTGTGACGTCAGGCGGACGACCGTGGCCCGTTCACGCAGGCAGTCCCCGCGATCAGGTCGTGGAGGCCGCGCCGGTCGTTGGTGAAGATAAGTGGCGGGATCACCAGCGCGATCAGCGCCGTGCGCACCAACCCGATCCACGGGCCGACGCGCCGCCTGTCGAGCCGGATGACGCGAAGCCGCAGCAGCCACTGACCCGGGCTGGCGCCCGTGAACGACGTCGACAACCACACCAGCACCAACCAGCACACCAGCGGCAGCCAGACCGACCCGCGATCGCGGTCCCAGACGCCCGGCCCGGCGAAGAGGACGGCGATGGCATTGCCGATGCCCCAGTCGACAAGCAACGCGAGGAACCGCCGTCCCCACCCCGCTGGCGAACCAGGCCCTTCGGACGGCAAGTCGTGCCGAATCGTTGATGTGCGCATTCTGTCGCCGCTGGTCACGGCGCCAGGCTACTGTGTCGAGTAGGTGAAACCTGAAGTGCCGTGACGTAACACGGGCGAAACACTCGGGACACAGCCGAGAAACCGCCTGCTCATACGGTCCTTTCCAAGCGAGTAGCTAGACACCGGACCGCTCGGAACCACCGGGCCTAGGAGGCTGAATGTTCACCAACGGCGACGAGCTGCTGAAGTTCGTCAAGGACGAGGGCGTTGAGTTCATCGACGTCCGATTCTGTGACCTTCCGGGCATTATGCAGCACTTCACCGTTCCGGCAGGGACGTTCAATGGTGAGACCCTGACTGAGGGGCTGATGTTCGACGGGTCATCGATCCGGGGTTTCCAGGCGATTCACGAGTCGGACATGAAGCTCATCGCCGACCCGACGAGCGCCTACCTTGACACCTTCCGCCAGCACAAGACGCTCGTCATCAACTTCTTCATCGTCGACCCGTTTACCGACGAGCCGTACTCCCGCGACCCGCGCAACATCGCGGCCAAGGCAGAGGCGTATCTGAAGAGCACCGGAATCGGCGACACCGCCTACTTCGGCCCGGAGGCGGAGTTCTACATCTTCGACGACGTCCGGTTCGAGACGAGCCAGCGGGCGGGTTACTACTACATCGACTCGGTCGAGGCGGCCTGGAACACCGGCCGGACCGAGGATGGCGGCAACCTCGGCTACAAGCCCCGGTACAAGCAGGGTTACTTCCCGGTCCCGCCGATGGACCACCTGACCGACCTGCGCTCGGAGATGCTGACGAAGCTGGTGGAGGTCGGCATCGACGTCGAGATGCAGCACCACGAGGTCGGTACGGCAGGCCAGGCTGAGATCGACATCCGGTTCGACACGCTGCTCAAGCAGGCCGACAACCTGATGAAGTACAAGTACATCGTCAAGAACACGGCACGGGCTGCGGGCCGCACGGTCACCTTCATGCCAAAGCCGATCTTCGGCGACAACGGCTCGGGCATGCACTGCCACCAGAGCATTTGGAAGGACGGTCAGCCGCTGTTCTATGACGAGTTGGGCTACGCCGGCCTGTCGGACACCGCCCGCTGGTACATCGGTGGCCTGCTGCGGCACGCGCCTGCTCTGCTCGCGTTTACGAACCCGACCGTCAACTCGTACCACCGCCTGGTGCCGGGCTTCGAGGCGCCGATCAACCTGGTCTACAGCCAGCGGAACCGCTCGGCCTGCGTGCGAATTCCGATCACGGGCACCAACCCGAAGGCCAAGCGCATCGAGTTCCGCATCCCAGACCCATCCTGCAACCCGTACATCGCGTTCTCCGCGATGCTGATGGCCGGCCTGGACGGCATCCAGAACAAGATCGAGCCGCCGGAGCCGATCGACAAGGACCTGTACGAGCTGCCCCCCGAGGAGCACGCTCAGGTCCAGCAGGTCCCGACATCGCTGCCGGAGGTCCTGAGCTCGCTGGAGGCCGACCACGAGTTCCTGCTCGCCGGCGGTGTGTTCACCGAGGACCTCATCCAGACTTGGGTCGACTGGAAGCGCGAGAACGAGGTGCTGCCGATCCAGTTCCGGCCGCACCCGCACGAGTTCGAGCTCTACTTCGACATCTAGGACTACCCTGCCGCCGGCGGCGTTGCCCCTTCGATGGGTTGCGCCGCGGGTGCGCTTGTTGAGACTCTTCTTGTTGTGGATCGAACGTGTGTTCGATAGAATGCCGTCATGGCTACTCGGCTTGGCGGCACGGTCCTCGGCGCAGACGACGCCGAGGCCGCCGCGGTGTCAGCGATCCGGAAAGCAGCCCCGAGACTTCAGCTGCTGGGTCCGGCCGGCGAGCCACTGGTGCTGGACCCGGTGACGGTTGCGCGCCGGTTGGAGCAGATGGTCACGACCACCGGCGAGCCGTTGTTCCCGCATGTCGACGCGGATGTCATCGCCGAGGACGAAGAGTTCTTGGAGTATCAGCGAACCGCCTCATGGAGAGTGCTGGAGCCGGGTCCTGAACTCGCCTACGAGCTGACGGGCGAACCCTTGCCTGAACTGTCTGCCAGCGGCGTGGTCGAGGTTGCCAAGGCGCATGCGCGGTTGATCGCCCATCACGAGGCATTGCTGTCCGAAGCGTTGGCGGAGCTTGCTTCGCGTCCGGAGTACGCACGGTGCGCTGGGCCGCACCAGCATGACGCAGCGAAGATGGCCGCGTCGGAAGTTTCCTTGGCACTGACCTGGACGCCACGACATGCGGACGCGCGGATCCGGGAAGCGATGTCCCTCGTCCAGCAACTCCCGGCGACACTCGAAGCTCTCCGCGAGGGCCGGATCGACGCCTACAAGGCGCGGGTCATCTCCTGCGAAACCGCACCGCTGGACGACGAGCCCGACAAGCGGGCCGCGGTGGAACAAGCCGCGCTGCAAGTGGCCGGGGGCAAGACCGGGCCCGCCCTGCGGGCGTACATCAGGCGCGAGGTGCTTCGCCGGAAACCGGAGCAGGCCGAGGAGCGCCGCCGACGGGCTCGCCAGGCGCGCCGAGTCGACAAGCCGTTCCCGGAATGTGACGGCATGGGTTCCATGCAGTTGTACGGTCCGATCGACGACCTGGCTGCGCTGTTCACCGCACTTGACGCAGCGGCTCGGGCCCGCCGCGACGAAGCCGCCAAGGCAACAGCGGCCGGTGGCGCAGATCCGGATGCGGACGTTCCGCTGGAGGCGCTGCGCTTCGACGCGCTCGCTGGCGCCGCCTGGGCTGCGCTCAATGCAGGTCACCTCGGTTGCTGCGCCGAGCGCTGCTCAGGCGCCGCTCAGCGGCTGGGCGCCCGGCACGGCCGGGCAGCCACGGTGAACGTCACGGTGCCCTTCACAACCCTGCTGGGCATCGGCGACGAGCCAGGTGTGCTTCACGGCTACGGGCTGATCCATCCTGAGGTGGCGCGGCGGATCGCAGCCGAGGCGACGTGGCGGCGGGTGCTTACCGACCCGGTCACCGGCGCGGTCCTGGACTACGGCACCACTCGGTACGCCGCTCCCCAGCACCTCGCCGATCACGTGATCGCGCGTGACGTGACATGCCGGTTCCCAACGTGCAACTGGACCGCCGAGTCCTGCGAGCTGGACCACACGATCCCGTTCAAACCGGACGGATCAGGTGGTCCGACGTCGCATGCCAACTTCGGTGCACTGCACGATCGGCATCATCTGGACAAAACTCATCACGGATTCGAGTTCGTCCAGCCGTCGCCGGGCGAGTTTTTGATCACCACGCCGGCGGGGTTCACGTATCACATCGATCCCGAGGACGTTGGTCCGATCATCGACCCGCAGCCTGACGAGCCTGGGTCCGACCCTCCGGACGAGCCGCCCTTCTAAGCGACGGAACCGCTAGACGCAGAAAGAGAGGGACAACACGGTGGCGCCGACGGGTGGGACGGCGCCACCGGTGTCCCCCTGGGGAGGTCTCGAAGGGGTGCTTCGAGGGGTCCAGGTGTCTTGCCCGCCCCGCCCGTGGCGGGCAAGACACCTGAGTCTTCAGTGGGCTGAGATCAGATCCCTAGTCCCACTTGTGGGTCATACTTGTGAGGTCCCACTTGTGTGTCTCGGAGAAGCTGTCCGGCTCATCTGTTGCTGCCGCAGTGCCGGCTCCTGCCCACCCGATGACTGCCGCGACGATGATCGCCGACAGCGTTGCACGGCGCCGGTTGAGGGTCATAGCTGGTCCTTCCAGTTCTCGATGCCGATCTCGTGACAGGGTTCTGCGTCCGACTATTCGTTCACTCTCGGTCCACTATCCGACGTATGGTTCGACCGGCCCGGCGCTCGGCGGCACGGAGCCGAACTTCAAGTTCCTCGGCGCGCTTCTGCCAGAGAGCAGCGTTGGCTTCTGCGAATACCGAGCGTGCTTGGCCAATCAACTCGGCAGTGGTCGCCAGATCACCGGCTTGAATCGCCACTTCGGCCTGAGCGAGCAGCACCCGGCCAAGGCTGAGCCGGTCACCGGAGTTGTCAGCCACCGCTCTGGCGTCTCGCAAAGCGCTGTCCGCGCTAG
>JASLBX010000074.1 GCA_030146385.1 Jiangellaceae bacterium
GTGGCGAGCACGATCGCCACCAGCCCGAGGGCGAGCGCGAGCCCTGACTCGGCGTGGCCGGTCACGATCACCGCACCGACCAGGATGATGCCGTGGATCGCATTCGCGCCCGACATCAGCGGTGTGTGCAGCGTGGTCGACACCTTCGAGACGACTTCGAATCCAACGAAGATCGCGAGCACGAAGATCGTCAGCAGGGCGATCGAAGCGTCCATCAGCCGTCCTCTCCCAGCAGCCGCCGCGCCGCCTTGTTCCGCACCACGCCGTCGTGGGTGACGCAGGCCGCGTCGATGATCTCGTCGGAGAAGTCCGGCGCCACCTGCCCGTCGGACGTCATCAGCAGCACCAGCTCCGTGACGTTAGTCGCGTAGAGCCGGCTGGCGTGCACAGGCAGCTGGCTCGGCACATTGTGCCCGCCCCACACGAGCGCCTGGCCGATGGTGACCTCCTCGCCTGGGACGGAGCCCTCGACGTTGCCGCCCGATTCCGCAGCCAGGTCCACAACGACAGATCCAGCGGCCATGCCCTCGATGGTGGACCGCTCGACCAGCAGAGGGGCGGTGCGTCCCGGCACCGCAGCGGTCGTGATCAGTGCGTCCGAGGCCTTGACGTGCGGCGCGAGCAGCTCTCGTTGGATTCGAGCGCGCTCCTCCGTCATCTCGCGGGCGTAGCCACCGGCGCCTTCAAGCGTCGGAAGGTCGAGCTCCACGAACCGCGCGCCGAGGCTCCGGACCTCCTCAGCCGCCGCGGCCCGCACGTCGTACGCCTCGACCTGCGCGCCGAGCCGCCGGGCCGTCGCAATGGCCTGCAAGCCCGCTACCCCAGCTCCAAGCACCAGTACCTTGGCCGGAGGCACAGTTCCAGCAGCGGTCATGAACAGTGGGAAGAACTTGGGTAGCCGCTCGGCAGCCACCAGCGTTGCCCGGTATCCGGCCACGAGAGCTTGCGACGACAGGGCGTCCATCGCCTGGGCGCGCGAGATGCGCGGGATCAGCTCCATGGCGAACGAGGTGACCTTGGCATCGCGCAGCGTCCGCACGAGATCGACCTGCTGAGCCACCGGCAGGAACGAGATGCACACCGCGTCGACCCGAAGCTCGCTCACCCGGGCAGCGCTGATCGGCTGCACCGACAGCACCACGTCGGCACCATCGAGCGGGGTGGTTGTGATCTCGGCCCCGGCGTCCCGGTACGCCTCATCGGGCTGGATCGCCCGCTGGCCGGCCCCGGCCTCAATGGCAACCTCGAGGCCCGCCCCAGTAAGCCGGCGCACTACGTCCGGGACGACGGCTACCCGGTGCTCGACGGCGTCGGTCTCCTTGACCACAGCGACTTTCATCACAGCGGACGCTATCAACGGGCCGACGCGAACCCGACGGTGACCTTAATCACAACTTCGAATGGACGCGGCCACGCGCGGCCGCAGCCAGGCGCTCACGGCTTTGTCGAGCGAGCCCGGCTGACCAGAATGGCCGAGCCCAGAGCCGCGGCGAGCACCGACCCGGCGAGCACGCCGACCTTGGCGTCGGCGGCGAGTTGGCTGGCTGGATCGAATGCGAGCCCGGTGATGAACAGCGACACCGTGAACCCGATACCGGCCACCATCGCCAGCCCGAAGATCCGGTCCCAGCCGAGGCCAACCGGTTGGCGTCCGAGGCCCAACCGCACCGCCAGCCATGCGGCAACAGTGATGCCCACCGACTTACCGACTACGAGCCCGACCATGACGCCGAGCGTCACAGACGCGGTGAGCGCCTCGGTGAGGACGCCGCCGCGCAGGTCGATGCCGGCATTGGCCAGGGCGAAGATCGGCAATATGACGTAGGCGCTCCACGGGTGCAGCGCGCTCTCGAGCCGCTCGGCCACCGGCACCGACTCGCCGAGCAGGAACCGGTATCTGCGAAGCTCTTCGGCGTCAAGGCGGTCCGGTGTGTGCTCGCGGGCGTACTGGCGAGCATGGTTCTGGTCCAGCAGCGGCTTGGCCGGAGCGAGCAATCCCATCACGACGCCCGCGATCGTCGCGTGCACGCCTGACTGGTAGGTCGCCAGCCACACGATGACGCCGATCACGATGTAGACCGAGAACGACCAGACCCGGAGCCGGCGCAACATGACGACCGCGACGATGCCCAGTGCAGCCGCTACCAGCCAGCCGAGCGACACGCTGGCGGTGTAGAAGAGCGCAATGACGGTAATGGCGCCGACGTCGTCGACGATGGCCAGCGTCAGCATGAACACGCGGGCCGACGACGGCAGGCGGCGGCCGAGGATGGCGATGACCCCGAGTGCGAACGCGATGTCGGTCGCCATCGGGATCCCCCAGCCATGCAGCTCGGGAGTTCCCGGGTTGAGCACGGCGTACAGCAGCGCCGGCACGGCCATGCCGCCGAATGCTGCGGCGATCGGCACCGCCGCTCGGCGTGGATCTCGCAGCTCACCGCCCACCATCTCGTACTTGATCTCCAGGCCCACGACGAAGAAGAAGACCGCCATCAGCGCGTCGTTGACCCAGTGCCGGAGATCCTCCGCGAGCGTGAATTCGCCGATCTGGATCGCGAACTCGGTCGTCCAGAACTGCTCGTACGCGTCGGACCACGGCGAGTTGGCCAAGATCAGCGCGACGAGCGCTGCCGCGAGCAGGACGATGCCGCCGGCCGCCTCGACGTGCAGGAAGCTTGCAATCGGCCGCCCCACGTATCTGGCCAGCGGCCGCTCGCTGGCCAGCCAGAACGGCCCGGAATGCCAGATGCCGTCGTCGCTGGCCTGCTTCAGTCTTTTGATCGGATCGGTGGGGCCGCTCGAGTCGTGGCGCTCTTGCACGCGCTCCACCGTAGTGCGGTGGCTAGTGCGGCCGCGAGCGTGGGCGGTATGTCGTGATAGTCACCGATGCAGTGGCCATCACGGGTCCGAGCACCGCTGCCCGCCGCGCCGCCTCAGCCTCGTCCACGTGCCAGGCGGACGGACCCATCCCTATGAGCCGCTCGACATCGGCAGTTGTGAACCGCAGTGTGACGTCCA
>JASLBX010000103.1 GCA_030146385.1 Jiangellaceae bacterium
ATGGCGAGAAGCCGGCCGAGGAGTCCGGTGAGGAGCGGCAAGCCGTCCTCGTGGGATACGGCCCGCGCTCGACATCGGCCAAGCGGCGGCCCCGCAAGGGCGCACCGGAGGCGTCCGCCGCTCCGGCGGCGGTCACGCCCGAACCGGAGCCAGAGCCGATTGCCCCTGCGCCGCCCGAGCCTGCCGAGCCGAGCCAACCTTCGGCCGTCCCGGAGAATGTGCGGGTACTCGCCAAACCGCCCGTCCGCAAGCTGGCCAAGGACCTCGGCGTGGACCTCCGCACGGTGACGCCGTCCGGTTCGGGCGGGACCATCACGCGCGACGACGTCCAGGCCGCCGCGTCCGGTGCGGCGCCCGCTGCTCCGGCTCCCGCGCGGCCGATCCAGACCGGCGCCGGGTGGGACGGGCTGCCGCGCGAAGAGCGCATCGCGATCCGGTCCGTGCGCAAGGTGACCGCCGAGAACGTGGCCAAGTCGGCGTTCACCGCGCCGCACGTCACCGAGTTCGTCACGGTCGACGTGACGCGGACGATGCGGCTCGTCGAGCGGCTGCGCGAGTCCCGGGAGTTCCGCGACGTGAAGCTCTCGCCGCTCGCCGTCCTGGGGCGGGCCATGTGCATCGCCACGCGCCGGACGCCCGACGTCAACGCCCGGTGGGACGAGGACGCCGGCGAGATCGTCATGCAGCGGTACGTCAATCTGGGTATCGCAGCGGCGACACCGCGGGGGCTGGTCGTCCCGAACATCAAGGACGCCGACCGGCTGTCGCTGCGGGACCTTGCCCTCGCCATCAACGAACTGGCCGCTACCGCACGTGAGGGCAAGACGCCGCCTTCGGACATGACGGGTGGGACGATGTCGATCACCAACGTCGGCGTGTTCGGCGTCGACACCGGGACGCCCATCCTGCCGCCGGGCGAATCGGCGATCATGGTGCTGGGCGCGGTCAAGCAGCAGCCGTGGGTCCACAAGGGCAAGGTCAAGCCGCGCTGGGTCACCACGCTCGGGCTGTCGTTCGACCACCGCCTGGTCGATGGCGAGCAGGGGTCGAAGTTCCTGGCCGACGTGGCCGCCCTGCTCGAGGATCCCGCGCACGCGCTGGTCTGGGGCTAGTTCCCACGGCTCGAAGTGCCCCGAGGCCACCGCAACAAGATGACGCTGCAGCAGTGCCTAGCCGTGCCGCGGCGATTCTCGGGTGGCTTCGAGTTCTTCGTCGTGGCCTGGTGGCGGCGCTTCGTCGGTTTCGGCCCCACGGCGGCGCAGGTTCACCGCGTTCACCTCGGCACCGAACAGCGTCGCGTACGCGCTCAGCCACAACCACAGCAGAAGGACGGCGACACCAGCCAGCGAGCCGTAGGTCTGGGCGTAGTTGCCGAAGTTGTCGACGTAGATTGAGAAGCCGACCGACACGACGACCCAGATAAGTGTCGCCACGACCGCGCCGAACGACAGCCACTGCCAGCGCTTCAGCCCATGTTCGGGCGCAAATCGGTAGAGCACGGCGAGGGCGGTCACCACAGCCAGCAACAGCAGGATCCAGCGCGCGATCTGAACCAGGATGCTGACCCAACCCGGCAGGTCAAGCGCGTTGAGGACGGCCGGTACCGCGGCCACGAGAGCAACGGCCAAGATGACGAACACGATCGCGCCCAGGGTCAACAACAGGGCCATGGCCTTGCGCTTGACGAATCCGCGCTCTTGCTCGCCGCCGTAGGCGAGGTTGACGGCCATGATCATGTTGGCCGTACCGTTTGATGCCGACCACAGCGCGATGAGAAGCGCAATGATCAGGCCGATGCCCAGCGACTGGCGTGACGATTCGGCCAGTCTCGTCATCTGGTCGGTCAGCAGCTCCTGCGCGCTCGATGGCAGGGCAGAGGCATACGTTTCGACCTGATCGGTCACCTGGGACGGGTCACTGACCAGGCCGTAGATGAGAATGGCGGCGATCAGCGTCGGGATGATCGATAAGAACGCGTAAAATGCAACCCCGGCGGCCAGGAGTGGCAACCGGTCTTCCTTTGCAGCCGCCCATGCCCGCTTCAGCGTGGTGAACCGGCTCGGACGGTCCGGCTCCCCGCGCGCTTCGCCCACATCGTCCGCACGATGCGATTCGGTTGCGCGCTCGGTCGCCATAGTGGGCACATACCCCGCAGAGCTTGAACTATTCCGACGCGAGTCTCATGGACGCTCAAGCAGCGTCGCGATGCCCTGCCCGACCCCGATGCACATCGTGGCCAGCGCACGCCGGACGTCGCGCTGGCGCATCTCGAGTGCGGCCGTGAGGGCGATCCGGGCACCGCTCATGCCCAGCGGGTGTCCGAGTGCGATCGCTCCGCCGTTGGGGTTGACGTGCTCAGCGTCGTCAGCGATACCCAGTTCGCGCAAGCAGGCCAGTGACTGCGCGGCGAACGCTTCGTTGACCTCGACGACTCCGATCTCGCGCTCGTCCGCGGCGTCCAGACCGACCCGGCTGAGCAGCTTGCGGGTGGCCGGCACCGGGCCGACACCCATGACACGCGGTGCCACGCCGGCCGTCGCCACACCGGCGATGCGGGCCAGCGGCGTCGCGCCGTAGCGCTCGACCGCTGCCTCGCTCATCACCAACAGGGCGGCCGCACCGTCATTGATGCCGGAGGCGTTGCCTGCGGTGACCGTCCGGACGACTGGACGCAGGCCCGCCAGCTTGTCCAGCGACGTCTCGCGAGGGTGCTCGTCGGTGTCGACGATCACTGGCTCGCCACGCCGTTGTGGGACACTGACCGGAGCGATCTCCATGGCGAGCCGCCCCGACGCGATCGCCTTGGCGGCGCGTTCCTGGCTGCGCAGCGCGAAAGCGTCCTGGTCCGCCCGGCTGACGTCGTACTGAGCGGCGACGTTCTCGGCTGTCTCGGCCATCGAGTCGGTGCCGTAGACCTCCTCCAACGCGGAGTTGACGAACCGCCAGCCGAGCGTCGAGTCGAAGATCCGGGCCTGACCGCGGTCGAATGCGGTTTCGGCCTTCGGCATGACGAGCGGAGCCCGCGACATCGATTCGACCCCGCCGGCGATGACGACCTCGGCTTCGCCCGTCCGGATCATCCGGGCCGCGTAGCCGAGCGCGTCCATGCCGGACCCGCACAGCCGGTTCACCGTGACGGCGGGCACGGTCTCGGGCAGACCTGCCAGCAGTACCGCCATCCGGGCGACGTTGCGGTTGTCCTCACCGGCCTGGTTGGCGCAGCCGAGCACGACCTCGTCCACGTCCGCCCCATCGATGCTGCCGTGCCGGGCGGTCAAGGCACGCAGCACGTGCGCGGCCAGATCGTCGGGACGGACGGCCGCCAGTGCGCCGCCGTACCGGCCGATGGGCGTGCGGAGGCCGTCGACAAGATACGCGTCAGTCATGTCAATAAGCGTATGCCGCTCGACTTCGCACACGAATCCGGCGCCGAACGGGCCGAAAGGCGGGTGTAGCGCCGGATTCGTGTGCGAAGTCGGTCGGCCTGGCCGATCAGACCGGCTCGCGGAGCTCGCGCGAACGCCCCCTGAACTCGGCTACGACCTCGCCGTCGCGGCGGACAGTCACGTCGTAGATCCCGTTCCGTCCGTACCGGTGCCGCTCGATCGCTTCCGCTGTCAGCAGGTCGCCGAGGTGAGCCGGCGCGACGAACACGATGTCGCAGTCCTGGGCCACCGCCACTCGGCCATAGGAATTGCAGGCGAACGCGAACGCCGAGTCGGCGAGTGCGAAGACGAACCCTCCGTGGCAGATCCGGTGTCCGTTGACCATGTCATCCCGCACGCGCATGGCGAGCCGCGCGTACCCCGGGCGAAC
>JASLBX010000199.1 GCA_030146385.1 Jiangellaceae bacterium
GAGGCCCCGGACTGCCATCGTGGCCAGGATGTGCTCGGCGTAGTCCGCCGTGACGCCGGCCGCCGACCAGTCGACCCGCCCGTGCGGGGGCACGACGACCTGGACCGTGACGGTGCGAGCGTCCTCATCCGGACGTAGCGCCGGATCGTCGGGAGCGTAGACGTCGATCGCCGGGTCCCGCGGCGCCCCGGGCTCGGAGCCGAAGACGGTTTGCAGCGCGGCATCGGCATCGGCGGGAAGGAGCGCGGTGTGTGGTGGAAGGTCGGACGGACCGCCCGACACCGCGAGTAGGAGGGTGAAGAGGGCCGGCGCAGGCCGGGCCCGGCGCAGCCGCGCAGCCACCCGCTGACCAGCCGCCGCCGGCAGGAGATCGCCGTACAGGTGCCGGACATCCACCGCCGCGACGACGACGTCGGCAACCTCGACCTCACCGCTGGAGAGCCGGACGCCGGTGGCGCGCCCGGAGCTCACCATGATCTCGGTCACGGGGCAGCTGGTCCGGACGCGCGCGCCCCGTTCGACGGCGCGCTCGCTGAGGGCTTCGGCAAGCATTCGCATACCGCCGGTGACCCGCCACCGCCCGAAGGTCTCCATCAGGTACGGCAGTGTCGCCAGCGCGGCGGGAGCGCGGCGCGGGTCGGCACCCCTGGCGAGATGCTCGATGGACATGGCAAGGCGACGGTCGGGCGTGACCTCCCGAACGAGAGACCGCAGGCTCTGGCGCGGAGCCAGTGATCGGCGGCGCTCGCGGCTCGCGAGACCGGCGAGGTCGGGCAGCCTGGGAGCGGCCTCGAGGTACGGCGAGCGCAGCACCTGCCACGCCTGGCGGCCACGGTCGACGACCGCCTGCCAGGCCTTCCCGTTTCCTGCTCCGAGCGCGTTGTCCAGCGCGCGCCGGGTTCCGCCGCGGCTGGCGTTGGGCAGGTCGACGCCGGTGCCGTCGGCGAACCGGAACCGCATCGCCGGTTCGGCGGGCACCAGGTCGATGACGCGCTCGAGTGGACGGCCGGTCTTACGGAACAGGTCCCGGTACACGGCGGGGATGGTGAGGAGGGCAGGCCCGGTGTCGAATGTGAACCCGTCGCGGACGTAGCTCCCGACTCGCCCACCCGTGGTCTCGGTCCGCTCGCAGACGAGCACGTCGTGACCGAAGTCCGCGAGCCGGGCGGCGGTTGCCAACCCGGAGATACCGGCCCCCACGACCACGACCCGCGCCACGGACGGCGAGCCTAACGATGTCCGTCCGAAGCCCGGCAGGCCGGCCGCTATGAAGCCCCACGGCCGACAGCAGGTCATCCGCCGCTTGCACCTTCATCCGAACACGCGTACGATTCTGTATCGAACAGAAGTTCGATACGAGGAGGCTCACGATGGCATTTCATGGCACGGTGGCTACGGCCGGACACACGGGCGCCGGCTCGGGCGGCCAGCACAGGCCACGCAGCCGCACTGGTCACGCAGTAGTCGACCTGATCGACCATGCCCGGGAGGGGTTGGCGCAAGCGGCGGGTTCGGCCAACGCGGGGGAGCGGTACGCAGCGGCCCATCTGGCCGCGTTGCGAGCTGGGGCGGCAGTGCTCGCCGCCCGCTCTCGCCCCGTGCGGTCCGCCCGCGCCCGCCGCCGCCGCAGTCGTGGCCCGCGCAACGTGTGGGTCGATCTCGCGCACGTCGCTCCGGAGCTGAGCGAGTGGGCCGAGTTCTTCGCTGCCGGCGCGTCGAAGCGCGCGGCGGCGCAGGCCGGTCTGCCACGTGCCGTGACGGCTCGGGAGGCCGATGACATGTTGCGCGACGCCGACTTGTTCCTCGGCCTGGTGTGCGCCCTGCTCGGGCTGCCGCACCAGCAGCCGCTGAACGGTGCCGCGGTGGGCCTCGGAGGCGGGTAGTCGTCGGGCGGGATGCTCGGCGGCGGTTTCGGTGTTGGAGGAGAATGTCAGGTGATTCATTCCGACTCGAGGAGTAGCCGACGATGCTCGACCCGAAGCGCCTGTACACCTTCACCGGCGACGTGCCGGCGCTGGAGGCACCGGTACTCGTCCATGCGCTCTCGGGGTTCATGGACGCCGGGCACGCCGGTTCCGGTCTGTCCGACCACATCCTCGCGAACTTCGAGCACGAGGTGCTCGTGCGGTTCGACGTCGATCTGCTGCTCGACTACCGCGCCCGGCGGCCGGAGCTGCGGTTCGTCGAGGACCACTTCGAGGGCTACACGACGCCGGAGTTGGTGCTGCGCGTAGTCCGCGATGCGCAGGGCGTGCCGTTCCTGTTCCTCACCGGGCCCGAGCCCGACGTGATGTGGGAGCGCTTCGCCGCGGCCGTCGCGGGCCTGGTCGAGCAACTCGGGGTTCGCCTGACGATCGGGCTGCACGGCATCCCTATGGCGGTGCCGCACACCCGGCCGCTCGGCGTCACGATGCACGGCACCCGCAAGGATCTGGTCACCGTGGTGAATCCGTGGCGCGGAGAGATCAGGGTGCCGTCGAGCATCGGCTCGCTCCTGGAGTTGCGGCTCGGCGAACGAGGGCACGACGCCATGGGCGTGGTCGCCCACGTGCCGCATTACCTGTCCGAGGCCGAGTACCCGGATGCCTCCCTGGCCCTGCTGCGCTCGCTCGAGGCGGCCACCGGGCTGGTGCTGCCCCCCGGGCCGCTTGCGCGGGTCGCCGAAGAGGCCCGCACGCTGATCCAGCAGCAGGTCGAGCAGTCCGAAGAGGTCGGCCGGGTCGTTGAGGCGCTCGAGAGCCAATACGACGCGTTCACCGGAGCCGAGGGGCGGGGGCTGCTCGCCGAGAGCACGTCCATGCCCACCGCAGATGAGATCGGGGCGGAGTTCGAGCAGTTCCTCGCCGGACTTGAGGACGATGACGAGCGTCCCGAGAAGTAAGCGTGCGGGAGTAGCGCGCCAGGCCGGTCCGGGCACGTTCTAACCTGTGTGGGTGAGCCCACGAACCCTGACCGCATACCGCGTCCTCGCCTACAGCACCGGCGTCATTCTGCTGATCTTCACTGTGGAGATCATCGCGAAATACGGCTTCGGCGTGGAGGGTCTGGAGTGGGTGGCCATCGTGCACGGCTGGGTCTTTATGGCGTACTTCATGGTGACCATGTACCTGGGTATCCAGCTCCGCTGGACGTGGCGCTGGCTGGTGCCAGTGGTTCTGGCCGGGACTATCCCGCTGATGTCGTTCGTTGCGGAGCGGAAGGTCGTCGCTCGGGTTCGAACTGAGCGTCCGGATCTGGTGTCGACACCCGCCGCTTGAGCCCGGCCCGCACGAACGAGGCCCAGAAGACCAGTACCGCTCCCGCGAACACCCACCACTGCGCCCAGTACGACAGGTTCTGCCACGGGCTCACGTCGCGGATCGGCGCTACCGAGGAGACCTCCAGCCGCTCCGGTGGGTCCGCCGGCGAAGGTTCCTCGCTCGACGCCACCAGGTAGCCGTCGAAGAATTCCTCCGCGCTGTGGCCCGTCGCCTCGGCCACTGCGTCCGGGGAGACGTATCCGGCCCGGCCGGGCGGCGCGGGGCGAGGGCCGGTGGCCTGTTCGGGCATCTCGGCAGATACGAGATGGCCCGAAACCGCCACCTCACCTGCCGGCACCGGCGTGATCTCGGCGGCGTCGTGCTGCCACCCTCGCAGAACGACAACCAGGCCGTCGCCTGTGTCCAGGGTCGCGACCGCGTAGGCGCCGAGCACGCCTTCGTGCACCCGGGCGGGCACGACTAGCTCGTCGCGGTACGACCCGGTGGCCGTGACGGCGCGGTCGACAGCCTCCCCGAGCGGCTGCCCGGCCACGGCCACCGTGCTCAGCGAAACGGGGGAGCGGTCGCGCTCCTCTTGGCGGGCCTGACTCTCCTGGTACACCCCTAGTTGCCACCAACCGAGTGCGACGAAACCCGACGCGATCACGACAGCGGCGAGGTGGAGGGCCAGCCACCGCGGCGTGAACACGAACCTGAGCACACATCCGAGGCTACCTGCGAGGCATATTTCGGCCGGCCGTCCCCTGTCGGTGCGAGCTGGCATGCTCTAGGTTTTATCTGGCGTGCGGGCGTGTACCGCCCGACGGGCCGCAACGCTTCCGACTGATCTTTTTGGAGAGCAGAACTGCGATGAGCCGTCCCCACCCTTTGACCGCTCATTCCGAACGCGAATGGGCGCAGGCTTGGGAAGCAGAGCAACGTGCGATGGATGCTCTGAACTCGCAGCGAGGCTCGTGGCTGCCGAACGTGGTTGAGGCCCGCGACTGGGGAGCGATCAAGTTCACCTCCGGCCGTCCCGGCCACGCCGGCGCGACGGGCCAGGCCGCGGTGGACTCGGTTGCGGTCTTTCATCCCGATCTGACCGACCGGGCGACGCGGTCGGCAATTCTGCACGCCTTGCGCGACCGGCCGCCGGTGCAACGCGTTCTCGGCTTCGGGCTTCGCGAACACCACCTTCGTGGCGCCGTGATCGGCGCGATCGCGGGAGCCGTGGCGGCTGCCGGCCTGTCCGCGCTGCTCGGCGTCGGCGCGGTCGTCGTCCTGGTGGCGGCAATCATCGGGCTGGTGGCCGGCCTCGTGATCGGAACCGCGATCGCGCACTACCGGTTCAAGGTGCACCGCCGTGAGGTTCTGTCGAACATCGACCACGTCCGCAGAATCACCATGGGCAAGGCCCGGCCGGCGGCCCCGACGGCGTGGAGCCAAGTGGTCGAGGCAGCGACGCAGGTCGACGTCCAACTGGCCAACCGGCCGCAGCCCGATCCGCAGACCCGCCGGGCGGTCCACATGGCGTTGTGGGAGGCCGCTGTGCTGGTGCAGCAATCGTCCGACCACACCGGTCTCGAGGTTCTTGTTGAAGAGCTGTCGAGCCTGGCCAGCCGGTTGGGCGCGGGGCGGGGGTAACGGCGTCGCAGTGCGCCGCCGTCCGGCTCCCGGATCAGCGCAACGATCACTCCGGCTGGTGCAGAGTGTGCAGCTGATCGATGGTGTCGGCCTCGGCGGCCGGCTTGTCAGGCCGGTGGTGCAGCACGCGGGCGAACCGCAGTGCCATCGCGGCCGGGTACCGGGGTGAATGCTGGACGCCGTCGAATGCCACCTCGACCACGAGCTCCGGACGGACGTGGACCACCCAGCCGTCGGTGGGACCATCGGCAAGCGCCAGCAGGCGGTCGGTCTGCCAGCGCAGCATCGCGTCGGTCAGCCCCTTGAACGTCTTGCCCAGCATTACGAAACCGCCGGGCGGGCCGTACCGCCCAGCTGGATCACGAGCACCGAGGTGCAGATTGGACAGCCAGCCCCGCCGGCGGCCGTGGCCCCACTCGGCGGCGAGCACCACGAGATCGAGCGTGTGCCTCGGCTTTACCTTGACCCACGCCGCACCCCGGCGGCCGGCCTCGTACGGCGCGTCGAGCGCCTTGACCAGGACGCCCTCGTGGCCATGAGCGACCGCGTCGTCAAAAAAGGTCTGAGCGGCGTCGGAGTCGTCGGTGAGGATGCGCGGAACGCGGTGCCGGGCCGGCACCGCCCGGGCGAGCGCGGCGAACCGCTCTTCGCCGGGTGCTCCGACCAAGTCGGCGCCGTCGAGATGGAGGCAGTCGAACAGAAAGAGGGTCAGCGGCGTATGCGCCCGAGCGCGCTCGACGTCCAGCTTCCGCCCGAATCTGGACGCGGTCTGCTGGAACGCCTGCGGGTGGGCGTCGGCCCCCAGCGCGATGGCCTCACCGTCCAGTACGACGGATTCGACAGGCAGCCGAAGGGCGGCCTCAACGAGCTCGGGGACTCTGGCTGTGACGTCGTCGAGGGTGCGGGTGTAGACGCGGACCTGCTCGCCGTCGCGGTGCACCTGAACCCGGAAGCCGTCCAGCTTCCACTCGACCGCGGCCCGGCCGGTGCGCGCGAGGGCCTCGGCGACGGTGGGTGCGCTCTGCGCGAGCATGGGCCGCAGCGGCGTGCCGACAGCGAGCCGGAACCGGCTCAGGGCGTCTGGGCCGTCGGCGAGCACCGCCTGGGCGACCGGCGTGAGCGCGCCGGCAACCGTGATGGCGCGCCGCAAGTCGACGCCCGGCACGTCGGCGGCCTGAGCCACTGCTTCGGTGAGCACGCCGTCGAGCGCGCCCTGCCGCAACTCGCCACTCACGAGCCCGGCGAGCAGCCGCTGCTCGTCGGCCGTGGCGCGGGCCATGAGGGCGCCGAACCGCTCGCGCCGGGCCGAGGCCGAGCCCTTGCCGGACAGGTCGGCGAGCGTGGCGAACTCGGCGTCGACCTCCGTGACGGTGAGCGTCGGAGCGGTGGCTGGTGCCGGTAGGTCACGCAGGGCGGCGTACCCCAGCCCGGTGCGGCGCTGCCGCAGCTCGCCGGACAGGTAGGCCACGACGACTGGAACGTCGCCGGGCCCGGCGCGGCGCAGGCACTCGCCGAGCAGCGCGACCTTGGCCCGCCGGCCGGACGTTGCGGCCACGGTGGCGGAAGTCTCGGCAACGTCCTTGAGCAGCATGGAGCCAGTCTGCCGCCTGCCACCGACAACCTCCCAACACGTCGTTGATCATGGGCGATCCGTGGTGTTGCGCGACCTGGTACCACGGATCGCCCATGATCAACTTGGAGGGGGAGGGGAGTTCTATGTGCTCTGTGCGTCGCTGCCGAGCGTCACCGGAATGGTGAGGGTCTCGCCGTCCCGGACGACGGTCAGCTCCACATCGTCGCCCGGCCGGTAGGACCGGACCGCGGCGATCAGGGTCTCGGCGTCGGTGACCAGGCGGTCGCCGATGTGGGTCACGACGTCGCCGTCCTCCAGTCCGGCCTCCTGGGCGGAGCTGCCAGGGCGGACGTCGCGGACGAGCGCCCCGCGCACCTCACCCGTCGGGTTCTCCACCCCGATGCCGATCTGCGCGTGGGTGGCCTCCCCGGTGTTGATCAGTTCCTCGGCGATGGGCTGGGCCTGATCGATCGGAATGGCGAAGCCCAACCCGATCGAGCCGGGGCTGACGTTCGTCGAGGCGATCGCGCTGTTGATCCCGACCACCTCGCCGGCCATGTTGACCAGCGGGCCGCCCGAGTTTCCTGGATTGATCGGCGCGTCGGTCTGGATCGCGTCGAAGACGGTGAGCGTGCCGCCGCCCTGCTGGCCACCCGCCGTCACGGGACGGTTGAGCGCCGAGACGATGCCGGTGGTAACCGTTCCCTCGAGGCCCAGTGGCGAGCCGATCGCCACCACCTGCTCACCCACCTGCAGGTCCGCCGAGTTGCCCAGATCCGCGGGCTGCAGGCCAGACGCGTCACGCACCTGGATGATGGCCAGGTCGGTCAGGGGGTCGGTGCCGACCACCTCGGCGGGCGCGGTCGAGCCGTCTTCGAACGTCACGACCATCTGTCCGCCACGCGCCGCCTCCACGACGTGGTTGTTCGTGAGGATCTGCCCGTCCGCTGAGATGATCACGCCACTGCCACCGCCAGGGCCGACGCTGATCGACACGACGCTCGGCAGGACCTGGTCCGCCACCGCCTCCACGCTGTCCAGGCTGGGCGCGGAGGAGGTCTGGTCGGCCGGTGCGCCTTCCTCCTCGGCCGGGCTGCTGCTCTGCGAGGTGGCCGGGGCATCGTCGGTGAGCGCTTCATACGCGACGGATCCACCGACGCCGGCGAGCGCGCCCGCAGCGAGGGCCAAGGCGACGGTCAGCGCCGTGCCCCTCCGGGCGCGCGGCGCCGGCTCGTTCGCAGCCGGAGCCGCCGGTGGCGGGCTGCCGTAGCCGGACCCGGACTCGCGTTCAGGGGACGTCCACGGGTGGTCGTCCCGATCGGGCCCAAGGGTGCCGGCGGGTGCCGTCCCACCCTCAGCACCGGAACCCGGCCGCTCGTCGGTGGCATCGCTGTGTCCGGTGGTCCGCTCCGCGTCGGGAGACTGCGGGATGACTGTGGTGTCGTTCGGCCGCGGCACCGGTCCGGTGTCGGCCGGATGGCTGGTCCATGGGTCCCGCCGCGGCAGGTCGCTGCCCGCACCCGGCGCGCTCGACCAGCCAGTACTAGGCGCGGTGTCGGGGTGGGCGGTGTCGCGTGGCGTCTGGTTCATGTGACTAAGGTGCCCGCCCAGCCTGAGATTGAACTGAGATTCACACTAGAGCTGACCAAGAACTGCGGCCGGGCAGGCTCATGGTGAGCCGGGCACCTCCAGTGGGCGCCCGTCCGGCGCTCACGTGTCCACCGTGCCGGAACGCAGCGGTTCGCACGATGGCCAGCCCCAGCCCGGATCCCGGCCGGCCACGGGCCTCTTCGGACCGGTAGAAGCGCTCGAAGACGTGCGGCAGGTCGTCCTCGGCGATGCCCGGGCCCTCGTCGTCGACCTCCAGGGTGCCGTCGCGGAGCGAGACCCACACGGTGCCGCCCGCCGGGCTCCACTTGGCCCCGTTGTCCAGCAGATTCGTGACCGCTCGCCCGAGCAGCCGTGCGTCCCCCTCGACCAGCCAGGGCTGCAGATCGGCCGAGAACGTGATGTTCGGGGCACGCCGGCGGACCCGAGTGAGCGCGTCCCGTACGATGTCCGCGAGATCGACGGTTTCGTAGTGGGCCTGCGGCTCGTCCTCACGGGACAGCTCCATCAAGTCCGCGACAAGAGTGGACAACTCGGAGATCTGGGCCCGGACGTCGTCGATGAGCTCGGCCCGCTCCGCGCCGTCGAGACCACCCTGGCGGTCGCTCTGCGCCAGCAGGTCGAGGTTGGTGCGAAGGCTGGTCAACGGGGTGCGCAGCTCATGCCCGGCGTCGGCCACCAGCCGGCGCTGCCGGGTCCTGGCCTCCTCCAGCGCGGCGAGCATGGCGTTGAACGCATGCGCCA
>JASLBX010000205.1 GCA_030146385.1 Jiangellaceae bacterium
GTGGCGACCGGGCCGCGACCGCGGTCCAGGTTCGCCTCGATGGAGACGCCGCGGGCGTCCTTGTCGGGGTTGGCGGCCAGCTCGAGCGCGGCGTCCGCGGTCAGCAGCACCGCCTCCAGCAACGAGTCCAGACCGTCGCCGGTGCGTGCGGAAACGTCGACGAACATGGACGTGCCGCCGTACTCCTCGGGCACCAGGCCGTACTCGGACAGCTGGCCGCGCACCTTGGACGGGTCGGCGTCCGGCTTGTCGATCTTGTTGACCGCGACGACGACGGGTACGTCGGCGGCCTGGGCGTGGTTGAGCGCCTCGATGGTCTGCGGCATCACGCCGTCATCGGCCGCGACCACGAGGATCACGATGTCGGTGACCTGCGAACCGCGGGCACGCATGGCAGTGAACGCCTCGTGACCCGGCGTGTCGATGAACGTGATCGCCCGATCGTCGCCCTCGTGCTTGGCGTGGACCTGGTAGGCGCCGATGTGCTGCGTGATGCCACCGGCTTCGCCTGCCACGACGTCAGCGTTGCGGACGGCGTCCAGCAGCTTAGTCTTACCGTGGTCGACGTGACCCATGACGGTCACGACCGGCGGCCGCGGCAGCCCGTCCTCGTCGCCTTCGTCCTCGAAGTCGATCGCGAACGACTCGAGCAGCTCGCGGTCCTCGTCCTCGGGCGAGACGATCTCGACGTCGTATCCCAGCTCCTCGCCGAGCAGCTTGAACGTGTCCTCATCGACCGACTGAGTGGCCGTAACCATCTCGCCGAGGTGGAACAGCACCTGGACCAGCGCGCCGGCCTCGGTGTCGATCCGCTCGGCGAAGTCGGTCAGGGACGCGCCGCGGGGCAGGCGGATGCTCTGCCCGTTGCCTCGCGGAACACGCACGCCGCCGATCGCCGGGGCCTGCATGTTCTCGATCTCTTGACGCTTCTGCCGCTTGCTCTTACGACCCTTCGCGGGCTTACCGCCGGGACGCCCGAACGCACCGGCCGTGCCACCGCGGCCGCGACCACCTGGCCGGCCGCCGAAGCCACCGGGACCACCCGGGCCGCCGGGGCCACCACGGCCGGGCGCGAAGCCTCCGCGTCCGCCGCCGCCACCGCCACCGCCACCGCGGGTACCAGTGCGGCCGCCACCACCCGAGCGACCTCCGCGGTCGGCTCGGTCGGACGGACCACCGGTGCGCGGAGCGGACGGCCGCGCCGGCATCATGCCTGGATTCGGCCGGGGACCTCCTGGCCCGCCGGCACCGCCACCAGGACGCGGCGGCATGGAATCCGGGGTCGGCCGGCCGCCGCCAGGACGCTGCATGCCAGTCGAGCCGCCGGCCGAGTACGGGTTGTTTCCAGGACGCGGACCGGCAGAGCGCCGGCCCATGCCGGTGCTGCCGGTTCCGAACGGGTTGTTGCCCGGACGCGGACCGGACGGACGCGGCGCAGGACCCGGCTTGGGAGCCGAAGGCGCGCTTGGACGGCCGCCGGCGGGGGCTCCGCCGGGACGGTCGGGAGCGGCCGGACGGGTTGTCGGGCCTGGCCGGGCCGGCTTGCGCGCCGGGCCAGGCTTGGCCGGAGTGGAACCCGGCCTGGCTGGCGTGGCGGCAGGCTTCGGCGCCCCTGGCGCAGCCGGTGCAGCCGGTGCCGCTGGCGCCGCGTCTGCGGCGGGTGTCGGGGCAGCAGGCTCCTGCACCGCTGGTTGGGGAGCCGTATCCGCCGGCTTCGGCGCTGCGGGCGCAGCCTTCTTGGCCGCAGCCTTCTTCGCGGGCGCCTTCTCCGCCACAGGCTTGGCGGCAGGTGCCTCGGCGAACGCTTCGCGCAATCTACGTACTACAGGTGCCTCGATGGTCGACGAGGCGGATCGGACGAACTCACCGAGATCGCCCAGCTTCGCAAGGACGACCTTGCTTTCAACTCCGAACTCTTTGGCGAGCTCGTATACCCGGACCTTTGCCACTGCTCTCCTTCTCGGTCCGGGCTGTCGAGCTCCGGACCGGCCTAGGTGGTTTGCGTGCTCATCGTTGCGTGCTCATCGAGCGCTCACGAGCGTCACGTCGTGTCTCCTTCTTCCTGACCAGTCACCCGCTGCTCGAGCCATCGCCGCAGCGCACCGGTGTCGAGCGAGCCCGCGAGGCGCAATGCCCGCGGAAACGCCCGACGGCGCTCGGCTAAGTCGAGACACCCCAGATCGAAGTGCAGGTATGCACCCCGGCCGGGGAGCCGGCCGCGAGGGTCGGGCGCTACGTACCGGGTCGTAGGTGACCCGGGTACCGCCTCGACCGCCACGACACGCAGCAGGTCGGACTTGCCCGTACGTGACCGGCAGCCAACGCAGGTGCGCGTGGGCGAGCCGGTCGGTCGCACGGATTCCTCGCCTAGTTTACCGCTTGCTTACGCTGACGCCGAGCCCGGTGCGGCAGATGCGCCGCCCGGCTCCACAATGTCGCCCTCCGTGTCGCTCTCAGTGTCCGGGCGGATGTCGATTCGCCACCCGGTCAAACGGGCAGCAAGCCGGGCATTCTGCCCCTCCCGTCCAATGGCAAGCGACAGCTGGTAATCCGGAACGATCACGCGGGCGGCCTTCGCCTGCTCGTCGATGATCTCGACATGCTGGACGCGGGCCGGGGACAACGCGTGCGACACCAGCTCGGCCGGGTCGTCCGACCAGTCGACAATGTCGATCTTCTCGCCGTGCAGCTCGGCCATCACTGACCGGACGCGGGCGCCCATCGGGCCGATGCACGCACCCTTGGCATTGATGCCTGGCACCGTCGACCGTACGGCGATCTTGCTCCGGTGGCCTGCCTCGCGCGCGATGCCGGTGATCTCGACCGTCCCGTCGGCGATCTCGGGCACCTCCAGCGCAAACAGCTTCTTGACCAGGTTGGGGTGGGTGCGGGACACCGTGATCATCGGACCGCGCAGCCCCTTCCGGACGTGCAGGACGTAGCACCTGAGTCGGCTGCCGTGCTCGTACCGCTCGCCTGGAACCTGCTCCTGCACCGGCAGGACCGCCTCGACCTTGCCCAAGCTCACCTGAACCGAGCGCGGGTCGCGTCCCTGCTGGACGGTTCCGGAGACGACATCGCCCTCCTTGCCGAGGAACTCGCCGAACGTCTGCTCGTCTTCGGCGTCCCTGAGCCGCT
This sequence comes from Jiangellaceae bacterium, assembly GCA_030146385.1. Lineage (GTDB taxonomy): Bacteria > Actinomycetota > Actinomycetes > Jiangellales > Jiangellaceae > JASLBX01. Next base: position 3,139 of record JASLBX010000205.1, read on the forward strand.
GCAAGATCACCTGCTTGGCCGTCGTGGCGGCGATCCGGCCGAACCCCTCCGGCGTGTCGTCCCACTCACGGAGCACCGTGCCGTCCTCGCCCACCTCCTGCGCCCACACGGTCACGTGTCCGGACTTGCGGTCGAGCTCGACCCGCGCCGCCGGCTGCGCGCCCTCAGTGCGCTCGTACGCCACGAGGAGGGCCTGCTCGATCGCCTCGACGACGAGGTCGAACGAGATCTCCTTCTCGCGCTCCAACGCTCGGAGCACAGCCAGATCGATGTCCATGGCGGTATCGTCCTCTACTTCTCGTCGTCCCGATCACGCCGGAACTCGACCTGCACCTTCGCCTTGCCGACCCTGTCGTACGGCACGGCGCGCTGCCTGCCCGCGACATCGAGGACGGCCTCCTGCTCGTCCGCGGCCGTGACCCGGCCGGTGAGCACATCGCCATCGGCGAGGATGACCCGCACCAGCCGGCCGATGTTGCGCCGCCAATGCCGGGGAAGGGTCAGCGGCCTCGTCACTCCGGGCGAGCTGACCTCGAGCGTGTACGGCCTGTCGCCGAGCACGCCGTCGTTCTCGTCGAGGATCGCGGACACCTTGTGCGACAGTTCGGCGCACTGGTCGAGGTCGACACCGTCGTCGCTGTCGACGACCAACTTGACGCGGCCGCGGCGGCCAACGTGCGAGACGTCGAGCGCCTCAAGGTCGAAACCCTCGGCCGTCACGGCGTCCTCGATCAGGTCCCAGAGGATGGACTGGGGGTCGGACACCATCGGGACCCTCCTCACTGTCCAGTTATCGGCATGTTCCGATTATCGGCATGTTCCGAGCAGCACTAAAACCGGCGTCGACGAGACGTCGGTGTTGTTCAGCCTACCGCCATACCGAGCCCAGACGCCGGTGCTCGCACCACAGTGAGTTGCCCTACGGTGTTCCGGTGCGCCTGAGTGGATCTGCCGGGGTTGAGCCCGAGCCGCACCCAGCCCCCGGCCCGGCTTCGGCGTGGCCGAGGGCGGGCGGCGTGACTCGCCGGTCGTTGCTGCTCGCCGGCGCCGCGGTCCCGCTCGCCGGCTGCGAGGTGTTCAGCTCGTCGGACGAGCCAGACCCGATCCCGATGCCGCCGCATCCAGACGAGGCGATCCGCGGGCGGGCGGCCGAGGCGGAACGGGAGCTGGTGGCTCTCTACATGGCAGCCGCGGAGGCGCACCCCGAGCTCGAGTCCGACCTCGCGCGATTCGCCGACCGCCACCTTCGGCACGTCGCGGCCATCGAAGCGACCGCTCCCCCGCTCGCGCCTGGCGCCACGCCAATGCCGACGCTGTCCACACCGGCTGAGCCGGCTGCGCTGCCCCCACCGGACGACACGCCTACACCACCCGAGGTGTCCGCCGATCCGGAGGCCGCGGTGCAGCAGTTGCGAGACGCCGAGACTGCAGCCGTCGAGGCTCGGCGAGCCGACTGCCTGGAGGTCCGCGACCAGCAGCTCGCGACCGTTCTGGCCAGCGTCGCGGCCTGCGAAGCGGCCCACGACCGGCTGCTGCGGACGGTCGGATGAGCACGCTCGACGCCCTGCAGGCCGTCCTGGCCGGTGAGCATGCGTGCGTCTACGGCTACGGCCTGGTGGGCGCGCACGCCTCCGATCGTGCCGCGGACGTTGCGCGCGCCGCGTACGAGACGCACCGGTCGCGCCGCGAGGAACTCGGCCGCCAGATCAGGCTCCGTCACGCCGAGCCGGTGGCCGCGCTGCCGTCCTATGTCGTGCCGATCGAGGTGGACGACGATGCGTCTGCCCGTCAGCTGGCCGGACTGCTGGAACAGCGGCTGGCCGTCCTGTACGCCGACCTGCTTTCGGTCACGTCGGTACCCGCCCTTCGCGAACTGGCCCTCACGACGTTGGTCGAGACGTCGGTCCTGGCCGCCCGCTGGACCAGCGATACGACCGCGCTGCCCGGCATCGACGAGGTCCCCGACCCCTGACCCATGTCAGGAGCCGGCCGACAGCTGGGTCGCGCGGTACTCGATCGCCCGTCGCCATTTCCGCCGAGACCCAATGAAGAACGGCAACCCGGTCACCTCCGGCAGCCACAGATCCAGCCTGGTCAGGATGTCGTCGATCGCCTTCCCGGCCGCCCGTGCCGGAACTCCCAGGGCGTCGCCGAAAGCGATTACGTCCCGGCGGGAGATGTCTTCGCGCCGCTTGCCATTGATGCTCAGCGCCATCGTGTAGTCGCCGTACGGATAGCTCGACGGGATGTCGTACACGGGGGTGATCTGCCAGCTGCCGTCCGGCCGCTCTCCCACAGCGAGGTTCTTGGCGTGCAGATCGCCGTTGCAGCTCAGGTAGGCGAACGTGACCCAGCGCACCAGTTCACGCCCGGTGACGATCGGTGCGTCCGTCGTCGCCGCCAGCGCTCGGCAGACGGCCTCGGTAGTCACCGCGTACTTCGCGGCCGGGTACCTGTCCAGCGCCTGACAGCCGTCCTCGACGCCGAGCAACCCGCCGTCGTAGGTGCGATCAAATCGGCGCACCAGTAGGCCCTTACGGCCGGCGCGGTCGGTCACGATCTCGGCGTCCACGGTCCGGAGCCCGGATCGGCGCGCGGCAGACAGCATGAACGCCTCGTTGTCGACCAGGTGCGGATACTCGGGCGGGTCGAGCTTGAGGATGAACCGGTCGCTCTTGTCCGCGACAGGGACGCTCATCATGGCCGCGGACACCTTGTCCTGCACGCCTGGGATCGCGACCCGATCGATATCAGGTGTGCCGGTCGCCGCGGCGAACAGCTCCTCAAAGGACACCGTCGACCAGTCGTTGACGCGAATGAGCGGCTCGAGCTCTTCGGGCTGGGAGTCTTCCGGCAGTACGCGCACGTCGCCCACCGTGTCGCCGCCGACCGCCAGCAGCAGACTGAGCTCGTCGTCCGGACTGGTCTTGACGGCGGTTCGCAGCGCAGTGAGCCGGCGCCCTTCCGGCAGCAACCCGCTGAAGAAGGTCGGCAAGGCTCCCGCCGCCGTCACGACCGGAGCGAGACCGCGCGGCAAGGTACTCGCGACCGGCGGCCCACCGGCCTCGAGGTACTCGGGCCGGTAGGTGAACTCCACGCCATCCGATCGGCGTACGAGATGCCCGGCGTGAACGTCCTTCTTGTACACCCAGGCTCGCTCGACGAGCTTCAGGGATTCGAGGTCGACACTCATTGCTTGACCTGCTCCACGACCAGCCGCAGCCCCAGCGTGTCCAGAACCGCCCGCACGTGATCGAGTTGGACGCTGGGCTTGCCACCTTCGAGTGCTTGCACGAAACGGAGAGAGACCCCGGCCAGGTCCGCGAGGTCTTCCTGGCGCAACCTGAGTTGCTTCCGCCGCACGCGGACGACGCTAGCGAGATCCGCGCGTTCGTGCGGTTCTTCTCCCGGAAGCACCATTTTCGATCTCCAGACAGCGTTTATACGCACGTTCGTGCGTACAATGACATTCTGATCGCCTCGGCGGCGCGTTGTCAAGGCCAAACCGGCACGATCGTGCGGCCGGCCGCAGCTAGAGGGCGAAGCGGTCGACGGCCCGCAGCTTGTTGCTGACGTCCAGCGCCGCCACCTTGCACGCCTCCGACAAGGTCGGGTAGTTGAACACCGTGTCGACCAGGTAGTCGACCGTCCCGCCGCAGCCCATCACCGCCTGGCCGATGTGGACCAGATCGGTCGCGCCGGTGCCGAACACGTGGACGCCCAGCAGATGGCGGGTCGACGTCGAGACCAGCAGCTTGAGCATGCCGTACGAGTCGCCGACGATCTGCCCGCGGGCAAGCTCCCGGTAGCGAGCAATCCCCACCTCGTACGGCACAGACTCGGTGGTCAGGTCGACCTCCGTCTGGCCGGCGTACGAGATTTCCGGGATCGTGTAGATGCCGATCGGCTGGATGTGGTGCAGTTCGTTGGCCGGCTCACCGAAGGCGTGCAGTGCGACCAGCCGTCCCTGATCCATGCTGGTGGCCGCCAGCGCCGGAAAGCCGATCACGTCCCCCACCGCGAAGATGTGCGGGACGGCCGTCCTGTACTGCTCGTCAACGACGAGGCGACCGCGCGCGTCGGCGTCCAGCCCGGCCGCTTCGAGATTGAGCTCATCCGTCATGCCCTGCCGGCCCGCCGAGTACATGACCGTCTCGGCCGGGATCCGCTTGCCGCTGGCCAACGATGTGATCGTCCCCTGCCGGCCGACCTCGACCTTGTCGACCTCCTCGCCGAACCGGAACGTGACGGACAGGTCGCGCAGGTGGAACTTCAGCGACTCCACGACCTCCGGGTCGCAGAACTCCAGCATGCGGTCGCGCTTCTCCACAACGGTGACGCGGGTGCCGAGCGCGGCGAACATGGACGCGTACTCGATGCCGATGACGCCGGCGCCGACGACCACCATCGTGCCGGGAATCCGCTCGAGCTCGATAATCCCGTCGGAGTCGACCACGCGCGTGCCGTCGAACTCAACATGATCGGGGCGGGCCGGGCGAGTGCCGGTGGCGATGACGACCTGTCCGGCGGTGAGCACCCGCCGGTCTCCCCCGCCGACGACCTCGACCGTGTGCGGGTCGACGAACCGTCCGGTGCCGATGACCAGGTCGACATGGTTGCGCAGCAGCTGGGCCCGAACGACCTCGATCTCGCGTCCGATCACGTGCTGGGTCCGCGCCAGCAGGTCCTGGACGGTGATCTCGTGCTTGACGCGGTACGACTGCCCGTACAGCTCGCGCATTGACAGGCCGGTCAGGTACAGGACGGCCTCACGCAAGGTCTTGGACGGGATAGTGCCCGTGTTGACGCAGACGCCGCCGACCATGTGCCGACGCTCGATTACACATGCCTTCTTGCCGAGCTTCGCCGCGCCGATCGCCGCCTTCTGCCCACCCGGCCCGGAGCCGATGACGAGCAGGTCGTAGTCGTACTCGGGCTGGTCCATGGCCGCACCCTCCGTCGAGCTGGCACTCCCAGCGTGACGGACGGCGCGAGATCGGGCAACGCTTTCGGAGCGACCCGGTCGCTAGCTGCTGGCCACCAACTCGGTCAGGTGCGACACGGCGTCGTCGATCGGGACGTCGGTACGTTCTCCCGTTCGGCGGTCCTTTACCTCGATCACGCCGTCGGCCAGCCGGCGGCCGACGACCACGATCGTCGGCACGCCGATCAGCTCGGAATCGGCGAACTTCACCCCTGGCGAGACGCCCTGGCGGTCGTCGTAGAGCACCCGCACGCCGGTCGCCTCCAGCTCGCCGGCCAGCCGGTCGCCGACGTCGAACACCACGTCGTCCTTCTTGCCGGTCGCGATCAGGTGGACGTCGGCCGGCGCCACCTCGCGCGGCCAGATCAGGCCCAGATCGTCGTGCGACTGCTCGGCGATCGCCGGTACCGCGCGCGACACGCCGATGCCGTACGAGCCCATCGTGACCGTCACGAGCTTGCCGTTCTCGTCCAGCACCTTGAGATCGAGCGCGTCCGCGTACTTGCGTCCCAACTGGAAGATGTGCCCGATCTCGATGCCCCGAGCCAGCTCCAGCGTCCCGTCGCAGCGTGGGCAGGCGTCGCCCTCGCGCACCTCGGCGGCCTCGATCGTCCCGTCGGCCACGAAGTCGCGTCCGGCCACCAGGTCGTACACGTGACGGCCGGACTCGTTGGCGCCGGTGATCCACCGGGTGCCTTCGACGACCCGTGGATCGACGAGATACCGGATGCCGGACTCGGACGCCTCCCCCAGCGCCTCCGGCCCGAGGTATCCGCGGACGAGCTGTGGATGAGCCGCGAAGTCCTCGTCGGTGAAAGCCTCCGGCAGGGCGGGACCGACCTGGGCCTCGAGGCGCTTCATGTCGACCTCACGGTCGCCGGGGACGCCGATGACGAGCGGCTCGCGCGTGCCGTCCGGATGCCTGAGTATCAGCACGACGTTCTTCAGCGTGTCGGCAGCTGTCCAGTCACGGTCGGGCCGGCGCAGGTCGTCCCGTCGATTGGACAGGTTGACCAGGGTCTCGATGGTTGGCGTGTCGGGCGTGTCCTCGACGTGTTTCGCGGGCGCGTCGTCGAAGGGCAGCTTCTCTGGCACCGGCGTGACGACCGCCTCGACGTTCGCCGCGTAGTCGCAGGAGGTGCACTGGACGAAGGTGTCCTCGCCGACCTCGCACGGGGCCAGGAACTCCTCGCTCGCGCTGCCGCCCATCGCTCCAGACGTCGCGGCAACCATCACGTAGTTCAGGCCGAGCCGGTTGAACGTGTTGATGTAGGCGTCGCGGTGCCGTTCGTACGAGCGCTGCAGCCCGGCGTCGTCGACGTCGAAGGAGTACGAGTCCTTCATCACGAACTCGCGCCCGCGCAGCAGGCCGGCCCGGGGGCGAGCCTCGTCCCGGTACTTGGTCTGGATCTGGTAGATCCACAGCGGCAGGTCCTTGTACGAGGAGTACAAGTCCTTGACCAGGAGTGTGAACAGCTCCTCATGAGTCGGACCGAGCAGGTAGTCGGCGCCCTTGCGATCCTTCAGCCGGAAGATGTTGTCGCCGTACTCGGTCCAGCGGCCGGTCGCCTCGTAGGGCTCGCGCGGGACGAGCGCCGGGAAGTGGACCTCCTGGGCCCCGATCCGCTCCATCTCCTCGCGGACGACCCGCTCGACCTTGCGCAGCACCCGGTAGCCCAGCGGCAGCCACGAGTACAGGCCGGGGGCGGCACGGCGGATGTACCCCGCCCGCACCAGCAGCCGGTGGCTGCCGACCTCCGCGTCGGCCGGGTCGTCGCGCAGGGTGCGCAGGAAGAGGGTGGACATCCGCATGAGCACGACCGCGAGGGTACCGGCGGGGCTCGCGGGCCCCGGTCGCCTTTCTCGCCGCGCCGCCGGGCTGTCCCGGTGCACCGCTGCGGTGCACCACCCCCCGCGGCGCGACCCGCCCATCAGGGAGGCGCGGTCCACCGCAGCCGTGGTCATCCGACCGTTGCGGTCGACTGCGCCTCGGTGCGTGGAGCCTGTGGACGGCCGGCGACGGGGGAACGCGTCGGGGGCCAGGCTCGTCCTGTGCCCCTCGATCCGGTCACGGTCCTGCGGGCCGCGGGAGGCCACGCGCCCTACCGGCGCCTGGTCGCGGAGACCAGCCGCTCACGGCTCAGACGGGCGGTGGCGCGAGGTGACGTGGTGGCGGTCGGCCGTGGCCGCTATGCCGTGGCGGGGACCGGCTCCGCCCTGGTCGCGGCCGTCGCTGACGGCGGCGCGCTGTGCCGGCTCTCGGCGGCGGTGCACCACGGGTGGGGGGTCCTCTGGGCGCCGGGGGCACCCCAGGTCGCCGTCCCGTCGCACGCGCACCGATCGGCGCCGGTCGGTCACCGTCGTCATTACGCCACCCTCCACCAGGACGAGCTCGACGCCGGCGTGACGTCGCCGCTGCGCACCGTCGTCGACTGCGCCCGCCACCTGACCGTCCCCGAGGCGCTCGCGGTCGCCGACTCGGCGCTGAGGGCACGGGCGGTCGACCGCCACGAGCTGCTCGAGGTGGCGCGCTCGCTGCGTGGTCCCGGTGCGAGGAACGCCCGGCTGGTCCTCGTCCGTGCGGACGAGCGCGCCGCCAACGCCTTCGAGTCAGCCCTCCGCGGCCACCTGCTCGTGGCGGGTCTGACCTCCTTCGTCCCTCAGCTGCTGATCACCGCGCCCGGGCTGCTCGTCGTGGCAGACCCGGGCGTCCGGGTCGCCCAGGTCTG
>JASLBX010000250.1 GCA_030146385.1 Jiangellaceae bacterium
CGAGCATCGGAGGGCTCCGTTGAACGGCACATCGGATCGCGTGGTCATCGGGATGGACCCGCACAAGCGCTCAGCCACCATCGAGGTCATCACCGCGCAGGAGATCGTCGTGGGTGGCGGCCGGTTCGGCACCGACCGCGGCGGCTATGCCGCCATGGTCAGGTACGCCAGGCGGTGGCCGCAGCGGATCTGGGCAATCGAGGGCTGCCAAGGCATCGGCCGGCACATCGCGGTGCGGCTGCTCGGCGACGGCGAACAGGTGGTCGATGTCCCGCCGAAGCTGTCCGCGCGGGCGCGGGTGTTCACCACCGGTCAGGGCCGCAAGACCGATGCCACCGACGCGCATTCGGTCGCGCTGGCCGGCACCCGGGTGGCCGGGCTACGCCCAGTCGTGGATGACGAGCAGCTCGCAGTGCTGCGGATCCTGGCCGACCGGCGCCGCTCACTGGGTGAGGACCACACCCGCATCGTCTCCCTGGCGATTTCTGGATCCAGCCATTGCAGGCCACGTCGCTCGATCAGTGGCCACGACACGGGGTGCAGTCAGGGTGCCACGCTGATCTGAGGGCGTTGGACGTGCTACCTCGTTGGGTTGTCGAGCAAGATCGTTTAATACAAGGAAGGAATGATCATGATTGGCGGATTGTGGTCGGCCAGGCGGCGGGCGAGCCGGGGCGGGTGTAGGCGACGATGATCAGCAGTCACCGGTCGGCGCCAGACAGTAGCAGATTGTCTCGGAAGGGGAAGTCGAACTCGGCGGCGATAGCGGGACGTGGTCTGGAGGATCTCGCTCGCTCGGGCGGGACTCGGTGACCCTCATCGCAGCCGGCGGGTCGCCGCATGCTTGTGCGTCGAGGTGCCCGGCCGCATCGCCATTAACACCAGCGTCGCGATCCCATTGCTGGTGTCGTCGTACAGCGCCTGTGCGTCTGTTGTCACGTTGTGGGGCGGGCGCACGCTCGCGCTCAGCGACCATGCTTTGGCGGAGCCATCATCTACCAGGTAGAAACCGTGTGGCGAACATCTCGACCACGTCCTCGACATGGCGTCGCCAGGTGTCTCCGTGCGGATCGTTCGCTGCCTGCTGGGTGGCGAGGCCGCTCATCAAAGCTGTCCACACTTCGATAGCGGCAGGGTCGGAGATGCCGATGTCGGCGAATAGCTTGACTGTCCGCTGCAGCACTTCGACCGAGGTTGCGTAAGACTCGGCCGACGGTTCGAATCCAGGGATAACCCGCCAGAACATCAGCTGCATCCGGGCTGGGTCGGCGAGGGCGAACTCGAAGAACCCGCGGCCGATGAGGTGGAGTACGGCGCGCGGGTTACTGGGGACTTCTGTGGACCTCATGCCGTCGAGCAGCAGCTGGTATCCCTGCGCGAACATTGCGTCGTAGATGGCGTCCTTGCTGGTGAAATAGACGTAGAGCGATGGTGCGCGCATGCCCACTGTCTGCGCGAGATCGCGCAACGACCAGCCAGTTAGCCCACGTTCCCGTGACAGGTTCCAGGCGGCGTCGATGATATCGCGGCGAGTCGCGAGGTGTCGCTGGCTACGTCGGTCCACTGAAGCATCCTAACAATGTTCGGAAAACCTATTGACATTTCTGAGCCGCAAGAGCAGCCTAACAGTGTTAGGAGGTTGCCATGGACCCAGTCGAGCCATACGAGGGAACTTCCGGCGGGATCGTGTTGTTCTCCGACGTCGCCTGCCCATGGTCGACGGTCATGGTGCTGCGGCTTCGCAAAGGCCGTCGCGAGTTGGGTGTGGACGTTCCGGTTATCCACCTTGCGCATCCCCTCGAACTGCTCTACGAGCACGTGCTGGTCCGTTCGATCGTTGATCGCGAGGTCGTCATATGCGCTTCTGCGGAGCCTGAGTTCGGCTGGAATCCGTGGCTCGGTCGGCTCGATGAATATCCGGTCTCATCGCTGCTCGCGCTTGAGGCGGTCCAAGCGGCGAGGCGTCAATCGGAGACCGCCGCAGAGGAACTCGACCTCGCGCTGCGTCGCGCACTGTTCGTTGGCTCGCGGTGCATTACCGCGCGGCATGAAGTGCTCGCTGCAGCTGAGGAATGTGCAAACCTCGACTCCGCTCGGCTGGCCGAAGACCTCGACTCCGGCATAGCCCGAGCGGCTGTCTTCCGCCAGTCCCGCGCCGCCCGCGACCACGCCGGAATGTGTGTCGGATACGTGGTTCTGCCCGACGGAACCGGGGTCTGTAACCCCGGCATTCACACCGAATGGATCGGCAAACCAATGCCCTTCGGGACACCGAGCATCGTATCCGACGATCTGGGCGCATATCCAGACCTCATCAAGCAAGTTGTATAGAGGAGCCTTCCAATGACCACGACGCTTGTTGAATCCATCCGGCCCATCACCCGCAAGACCGACGGCCGCGACGTCGCACTTGCCGTCTACGAAAGCATGATCGCCTTCGTCGAGAGCCTGGATTCGTCGGACTGGATGAAGCAGACAGAATGCCCAGCTTGGACGGTTGAGGACATGCTTGGACATGTCATCGGCAACGCGAAGGCAAGCGCGTCCGAGCGGGAGCTGTTGCGGCTGGCAATGTGGGGACTGCGGCATAAGGGTGAGTTCGACGGCAACGCAATGGACGCGTACAACGCGCTGCAAGTCGCCGAGCACCGCGATCTGACTCCAGCACAGCGGGTCAAGGCACTCAAGGAGATAGCGCCCCGGGCAGTTGACGGCCGCTTCCGGACCTCAGTTCTGCTGCGGGCTACCGCCGGTCCGGTTTCCCAGAGCGGTTCGACGGCAGGATTCCAAAGGTGGCTCAGCATGGGCCATCTGATGGATGTCATCTACTCTCGGGACACTTGGATGCACCGAGTCGACATCGCCCGCGCGACTGGTCGAGACCTGCCTCTCGCGGCGGTCGACATCCGGATCGTCGAAGATGCGGTGCGAGAGTGGATCGGCCGGCACCTGCAACCGGTCGACCTAAACCTGACCGGACCGGCTGGTGGTCACTTCGTGCACGGTTCCGGCGGTGTGGAGATCGAAATGGACGCCATCGAGTTCTGCCGTGTCCTCTCCGGACGCGGGCAGGGCGAAGGTCTACTCGAATACAAGATCCTCTTCTAGGGTTCAGCCAGAAGTGCCCTCGGCAGTGTGGTCGGCGGGTTTTGCGCTGATCGGTGGCGCGGCTGCCGGAATGCCCGAAACCGGCGGAGTGGCCTTGGAGGCCAACGCGATGTCGAACAGACCCACGATTGCGCGCCTCCTCGACAACGGGCTTTCTAAAACCTGACTTCACCCACTGGGCAGAGGGATTCGACGGACCGTTGCCGACCGATGTCGAGTTCGAGCGGTACATCAGCCCAGATGAGTATGGCCGAGTTCACGCACGGTGGTTCCGAGAACATGGCATCGATGCGGTAGAGACCTTCGATGGCGGTGTCAGTTTCGAGCGGGTACCGGACAACCTGCCCGGACTCGAGCGGCTTCAGCAGGAAGGCTTCTATCGGTGCATGGTCATGTATCCGGTCCACCCCAGATATAGCCAGCCGCTCACACCGGCGCAGATCCGGGTGATCTACGACTACTTCATCGACTCCCTTGTTCCCTGCCTTCGACACCGCGGCTACCAGGTCCAAGACCCGCCGGTGTGAGACCTTCCTCGCCCGGTTTGGGACATCGCACGACTGGACGCCGTACCAGTTCGTCGGCACGCAGCACTCGATGGCCGAGTGGCAGATGGTCAACGAGGACTGCCCACAACTTCCACTGACGTCAGCCATCTACGGAGACATGGTCGAGCCCTGACTGCCAACCCATATGGCCAGCAGGGCAACTGCGGACTAACCCTTGCGAGCGTGCGGGCAGCCATGACCGGACGTTGCCGTCGACAACTGGCAGGCTGAAGACGTGGACCGGAAGCTAGTGACAGACTGGGTGACGGCCTACGAACGTGCATGGCGGACACCAGGGACGGAAGCACTCGCCTGGATCTTCACCGACACGGCGAGCTTTCTCCAGGGCCCGTACCACAAGCCGATCATCGGCCTGCCCGCCATCGCCCGGATGTGGGACCAAGAGCGCGACGGGCCGGACGAGGCGTTCCAGATGACCAGCGACATCGTCACCGTCGAGAACGACACTGCGGTCGTACGAGTTGAGGTGTTCTACGGCGACCCAGTCGACCAGGAGTACCGCGATCTGTGGATCGTCCGCTTCGCCGAGGACGGACGCTGCTATTCCTTCGAGGAGTGGCCGTTCTGGCCACCAGAGCCGACCACCGATCGGAGCTGACGTCATGTCTGATGACACGCGGCTGTCACCGGCTCCTAGCGAACCGCCTCGCTCCACAGCCTCCATCCTCACTGACTCCCGCCATGTAGTCTGTGCTGATCCACTCCAACGATCAACTGAATAAGAGGTTGTGTTTCGGTCACGGCGAGTGCAACGGCAGGTTGTCGCGAGCATCCAAGGCCTAGCCAATGCCGTGCATCGCAGCGGCGCGGCTACAGTGGTCGTCGATGTCGAACCGCTTGTTGCCGCCTGGACATCGTCCGGGGTGGTCGTCGCATACCGTGGGCGAGCCCTCGCGGTGATCCGCGCTACCGGGGAAGCCGGCCAGGTCACCGTAACGGCTCCAGCCAGCGGGATCCCTGACGCCGTACTCCAGATCGACGTCGCACACGCCCGGGCTGCCGGCGCCCGAACACAAGGAGGTGCACGTGTCCACGACGCCTGATGCCTCGACCCCCGTCACGCCACCCGGTGGCGGTGGTGGCACCAGCGGCCAGGGTGCAGCGGCGATCGGCCGCATCTTGGACGCCGGCCCGGCCGGTGCCGCCGAGCTGGGTGACCAGCTGCAGCTCGCCGTGCGGGAGATGGCCGGTTGGATGCGCGAGTACGGGCCGTTCACACCGCATTCGTCGCTCGCGGTGGACCTGGCGGCGCTGGAGCACGCGAGCAAAGAGCTGCGGACTCGGCTGCGGGACAACTACCCGTTCTTCCATCCGCGGTATGTGGGGCAGATGCTCAAGCCGCCGCACCCGGTCGCGGTCATCGGGTACGTGACGGCGATGCTGGTCAACCCAAACAACCACGCTCTCGACGGGGGCCCTGCGACGGCGCGGATGGAGAAGGAAGTCGTGGCGCAGTTGGCCGGGATGTTCGGCTTCGACCAGCACCTCGGGCACCTCACCAGCAGCGGCACGATCGCGAACCTGGAGGCGCTGTTCGTCGCGCGCCAGACCCATCCCGGGAAGCTGGTGGCATACAGCGAGGACGCCCACTACACCCATGCGCGGATGTGTCACCTGCTCGGCGTTGAAGCTGTCGCGGTCCCTACCACTCCGACCGGGACGATGGACCTGCCGGCGCTCGAGGAGCTGCTCCGCGGTGGACGGGTCGGAACAGTGGTGGCCACCACGGGCACGACGGGTCTGGGAGCGGTCGACCCGGTCCACGAGATGGTTGGGCTGTGCCGAGCCTATGGCGCCCGCGTGCACGTCGACGCGGCCTACGGCGGCTTCTTCCGGCTCATCGCCGACGACACCGCGGACGGCGTTACTGCCGCCCCCTTCGCGGCGATCGCCGAGTGCGACTCGGTTGTCATCGACCCACACAAGCACGGCCTGCAGCCGTACGGTTGCGGCGCCGTGCTGTTCCGAGACCCTGGCGTGGCCGGGCACTATCTGCACGACTCGCCCTACACCTACTTCACCTCCGACGAGCTCCACCTGGGCGAGATCTCCCTGGAGTGCTCTCGCGCTGGCGCCGCCGCCGCGGCCCTGTGGCTTACGCTACGTGTGTTGCCGCTCACCCCCGACGGTCTCGGCGCCATCCTGCGACCCGGCCGCCGGGCAACACTGGACTGGGCCGCGCGCATCACAGCCAGCGAGCAGCTGAGCCTGTACCAGCAGCCGCAGCTGGACATCCTCACCTACTTCCCCACCCGAACCCGGCTGTCCCAGATCGACCAGGCGAGCGAGCACGTCCTCACCCGCGGCATGCAACTACCCCCGGACCAGTCACTCTTCGTAGCCACCTACACCGTCGACGCCGCCGCCCTGGCCGCCCGAGGCCACCAGGTCGACGCCGACGTCCCCACCGGCCGCATCCTGCGTAGCGTCCTCATGAAACCCGAGACGGCCGAGCACGTGCCACAACTGCACCAGCAGATCCTCGACCTACTCGCCGCCTGAACCGGCCTGGGTTCGGTAGGGACTTGGTTCATTGGGTACCGGCCTCGGCGAGTGCCGGTGGTTGAGTGTAGTAGGCGGTCTCTTTGTCGGCGGGTGTGATCATTCCGATCTCGCCGTGGAGGCGGCGTTGGTTCCACCAGTCGATGTATTCGAAGATCGCGTACTCGAGTTGCTCGACGGTGCGCCATGGTCCGCGCTGGTCGATCAACTCGGCCTTGAGCTGCCCGATGGTCGATTCGGCGAGCGCGTTGTCGTAGGAGTCGCCGCGGCTGCCGACCGAGGGGACCGCGCCGGCTTCGGCGAGCCGGTCGGTGTAGCGGATGAACCTGGGTTGACTGCCGCGGTCGCCGTGGTGAATCAGGCCGGCCAGGTCGTCGATGCCGTGCCGTTGCCGGGTCCAGATCGCCATCTCCAACGCTTCGAGTGGCAGGTCGGTGCGCAGGTGGGTGGCCAGCGCCCAGCCGACGACGCGGCGGGCGTACACGTCGACGACCAGGGCGAGGTAGGCGAACCCGACCCAGGTGCGGATGTAGGTCAGGTCCACCACCCACAGCTGGTCGGGACGGTCCGCGTGGAAGTTGCGGTCCACCAGATCCGCCGGCCGGGTCGCGGCCTGATCGGCGACGGTGGTGCGCTTCGGCTTGCCGCGCCGCACCCCTCGAAGGCCCAGCTCGCGCATCAACCGGGCAGTCTGATCCCGGCCGATCACAATGCCTGCCTCGCGGCGCAACGCCGCCTGCATCTTCCGCGCCCCGTACACGCCGTAGTTGTCCGCATGCACTGCAGCGATCACCTGTTTGAGCTCGGCGTCGCGCACCGCCCGCGGCGACGGCCGGCGAGACCGGGCCGCGTAGTAGGTCGCCGGGGCGATCGCAAGACCATGCTCACTGAGCACCTTGCAGATCGGCTCGACCCCCCAGCGCACACCACCATCGGTGCGGTCCTTGTGCTCGGCGACGAACCTCACCAACGCTGCTGTGGCCGGTCGAGCTCGGCCCCGAAGAAAGCCGCCGCCGCCTTGAGGATCTCATTCGCCCGACGCAACTCCGCGTTCTCCCGCCGCAGCCGCTTGATCTCCGCATGCTCCTCACTGGTCAGTCCCGGCCGCGTCCCAGCGTCGACCTCCGCCCGGCGCACCCACTTACGCACCGTCTCCGCCGACGCGCCGATCTTCGCCGCGACCGACTGGATCGCCGCCCACTCCGACCCGTGCTGCTGCGTCGACTCCGCGACCAACCGCACCGCCCGAGCCCGCTGCTCAGCAGAGAACCTCACTCCTGGCATGACTCCATCTCCTCACAGATCGGAGTCCCTACGAAAGCCAGAGCGGTTCAGTTCGATCGTGTGGAGCAAGTGTTGTGCGGTGGGCGCGGTCGGGCAGCTCTGCAAGATATGGCAGCGGTCGGGGATGCGCGCTGGATTGATAGCCTCGGCTTGGGTGCAAAAGCCCGGTTCAGGGCCGCGGCACGTCGAGGCGCCCGGCCGCCGCGGGCCACCCTCCGCCGCGACTACGGCGTCCCACATGGCTTTGGATACAACGCTGACATTCAGGAAGAAGCGGACTACCGCCCGGTTGCTGTACATCGAGCCCTGGACACC
>JASLBX010000258.1 GCA_030146385.1 Jiangellaceae bacterium
GCGCGCGATAGCTTGCTGGAAGGCCGTCACGGCGCCCAACCCGTTGCCCGCCTTCTGCCAGGCGCGGCCGAGCCGGAAGTGCCACTCGGCGCGACGTGGATCGGCGTCCACCGCCTTCTGGAACGCGGCGGCGGCCTCGGCCCATGCGCCGTCCTTCTCAAGTGCCCTGCCCCGTTCGTACTGTGCAACCGCCGCGAGTCGGCGCCTCCTCCGAACGGCGGCGGCCAGGCGTGATCTGATGCTCAAGTTCCGGACCCTTCCCCGTGGCTGTGAGAGTGCTTCACGAATGCATTACCCGCAATGAGTGATCAGTGAACGTCCGTCACCAAACGCCGACGATCATGGCGATGATGACCAGCTTGGCCAGCCAGTCGCCGGCATGAATCACCGCCAGCCGCCAGGGCACCTTCTCGTGCACGACTGAGCCGGCCAGCAATACCACGGGAAACCCCACCCACAGCACCAGGCCGAGCAGCGTCGCACCGGCCCACTCGGCGACGTCGATCGCCGCAACCAACCCGGCGACCACGGCCGCCAAAACGGCATGCTTGACCAGTTCAAACAGTGCTATCCAGGCTGGCGGCCGCTCGTTCGTCACCGCGCTGCCCGCCGCTGCGAGCCGTCCACCCAGGACCGCGTAGTACGCGAACGCCGCGAGGAAACCGGCCACGGCGGCCACGGCAACGGCCCAGACGTTGATGTCGATCATCCTTCCTCCAGCAGGGCCTTGAGGTTGGCCAGGCGCTCGCGCCAGTACGTCTTGGCGGCGTCGGCCGCGGCCACGTCGGGCAGGCGCTGATGCTGGACGGCGACGGCGACCTTGCCGGGCGGCTGGGCGTCGAACTGGACGGCGATGCGCGTCCCGTCAGCCCGGTCGAACCGCACGACCTTGCCCGGCCACGAGCCCTCCCGCTCGGTCCACGACTCCCCCGGCAGCCACTGCGACCGGATCTTCGAATCTGTGAACGCCGCGTAGGCCCGCTCGGCGGATACGGCGAGCGTCTTGCTGGCGCCGGCCTCGAACGTCCCGTCCGGACGCACACCCGGCTCGCGCAGCCCGCGTGCCTGCTCGTACTCGACGATCAGCTTCTGCGCCCACCAGTTGCTCATGCCGTGCTCGCCGGTCAGCCAGCCCGCGATGTCGCGGTACGGACGTCCCGGCGCGCCCCACTCGTCGAGCACCCTGAACCACTCGTCCCGATCGCGGCCGGTGGCCCGCTCGATCCCGCTGCTCATCGTCCTCTCCCATCTCGATTTGCGCCTCTCACAGGGGACGTAGCAGCCGAGGCACTAATCTCGACACATCTGGCCGATCATTCTCGAAAGATCCGGTGGAAACCTCGATGAAGTACGTGGTTCTGATCTACAGCAACCCGATGTCACGGCAGACCTGGGACAGTCTCTCCGGCGCACAGCGGGCTGAGGGCCTGGCCTACTACGCCCAACTGACCGAGACCCTGGCCGAATCGGGCGAGCTGATTGCCACCGAAGCCCTCGCCGGCCCCGAGCAGGCCAAGGGCGTGCGCGTCCACGAAGGCATCACCACCACGACCGACGGGCCATTCGCTGAAGCCAAGGAGCACCTCGCCGGTTTCTTCCTGCTGGACTGCGAGAGCATGGACCGCGCGATCGAGGTCGCGTCCGAGGTGCCCGAGGCCGAGTACGGTCTCGTCGAGGTGCGTCCCGTGCGGGCGCTGAGCGACTTTGACGTGTGACGGATCTGGGTATCGACCAGCTGCTGCGGGTGCACGCTCCGCAGGTGCTGGCCGCCGTCATCCGCAAGTACGGCGAATTTGACTCTTCCGAAGACGCCGTTCAAGAGGCACTGCTCGCCGCCGCCCAGCAGTGGCCGGCCGAGGGCGTGCCCGACGACCCGCGGGCATGGCTGATCACCGTGGCGTCGCGCCGCCGGATCGCCATGCTCCGCAGCGATTCGGCCCGCCGCAGGCGCGAGCAGGCCGTTGCGGCCCTAGAGCGGGCCGGCAGCGCATCGGCGCCCGCAGTCGACCACACCCTCACCCTGTTCCTGCTCTGCTGCCACCCATCCCTGACCCCGCCGTCGCAGGTGGCGCTGACGCTCCGCGCCGTCGGCGGCCTGACGACAGCCGAAATCGCGCGGGCGTTCCTTGTCCCCGAACCAACGATCGCCCAGAGGATCAGCCGGGCCAAGCAGCGGATCAAGACGGCCGGCGCGGAGTTCAGCCTGCCCTCTCCGGACGAGCGGCCGGCACGCCTCGCCGCCGTCCTCGAACTGCTGTACCTGATCTTCAACGAGGGCTACACGGCGAGCTCCGGGCCGGAGCTGCACCGAATCGAGCTGGCGGCCGAGGCGATCCGGCTGGCTCGACAGCTGCACGAGCAGCTGCCCGAGGACGGCGAGGTGACCGGGCTGCTCGCACTCATGCTGCTGACGGACGCTCGCCGCCCGGCTCGCCTGGACGCCGACGGCGGCCTGGTGCCATTGGCCGATCAGGACCGGAGCCGGTGGGACGCCGATGCCATCGCCGAAGGCGTCGCGCTGATCACCCACGCGCTGATGTCTGCACCGGTCGGCCCGTATCAGCTACAGGCCGCGATCGCCGCCGTCCATGACGAGGCGGCGCGGGCCGAAGACACCGACTGGCCGCAGATCC
>JASLBX010000296.1 GCA_030146385.1 Jiangellaceae bacterium
GGACGAGGTCAACCACGTGGGCGAGGCGGTCGTCATGGTCGTAGCCACCGACCGGTACGTTGCCGAGGACGCCGCCGGCCGGATCCGCGTCGACTATGAGCCCCTGCCTCCGGTCGTCGGCATCGAGGCGGCCCGAGATGCCACGCACCTTGTCCACGAGGACGTTCCCGGCAACGTCGCCGCGAACATGGTCCAGGAGCGCGGTGACGCCCGGGCAGCGATCGCCAATTCCCCGCATGTCATCGAAATGGACCTGGCCGTCGAGCGCAGCGCGTCCACCCCCCTCGAAGGCAAGGGCGTCTACGCCCGGTGGGACGCGGACGACGCCAGCCTCCGGGTCTATTCGGCGACGCAGGCCTCGACGAGCGTCCGGTCGGCTATCGCCGCCAAGCTGGGCCTGCCGCCGGACCGCGTCGAGGTGATCGCGCCGGACGTCGGTGGCGGATTCGGCGTCAAGATCGTCCACCCGTGGCCGGAGGAGATCCTCGTCCCGTGGGCGGCGATCCGGCTCGGCCGCGAGGTCAAGTGGACCGAGGACCGCCGCGAGCACTTCGTCTCCGCGGCCCACGAACGCGGCCAGCTCCAGCACATCACCGTCGGATTCGATGACGACGGGAGGCTGCTCGGCCTGGACGTCCGGATCTGGCACGACAACGGCGCCTACACGCCGTACGGACTCGTCGTCCCCATCGTGACGTCGACCCAGCTGCTCGGGCCGTACAAGCCGGGCGCGTATCGCGTCGAGTTTGACAGCCTCTACACGAACACCGTGATGGTCACGCCGTACCGCGGCGCCGGACGGCCCCAAGGCTGTTTCGCGATGGAGCGGACGATGGACGCGATCGCAGCCCGGCTCGGGCTGGACCGTGCGGTCGTCCGGGAACGCAACTTCATCCTGCCCGACGAGATGCCGTACGACCACGGGCTGATCTTCCAGGACGGCCGCCCGCTGATCTACGACTCGGGCGACTATCCGGCGACCCTCGCCAAGATCAAGAAGCTCGTGGGGTGGGACGAGTTCGAGACCTACCGGGAACAGGCACGATCCGAGGGCCGACGGGTCGGGATCGGCCTGGCCTGCTATGTCGAAGGCACAGGAGTCGGCCCGTATGAGGGCGGCTGGGTCAAGGTCGAAACGGACGGGACGGTCGTCGCCGCCACCGGGCTGACGACCCAAGGCCAGGGCCATCAGACGGCCTTCGCGCAGGTAGTGTCGTCTGAGTTGGGCGTCCCCATCGAGCGGGTGACGGTGGTAACCGGAGATACCCGCCGGTTCGGCTACGCCGTGGGGACGTTCGCCTCCCGTGCGGCGGTCATGAGCGGCAACGCGGTGGCGTCCGCGGCTCGCAAGGTGCGGCAGAAGGCGTTGCGCATCGCCGCCGAAGCGCTCGAGGCCGACCCCGGAGACCTGGAGATCGTCGACGGAGTCGTGCAGGTCAAGGGCTCGCCGGACGCGTCCATCCCGCTCGCGACCGTCGCCGTGCTGTCGAATCCACTGCGCTACGCCTTCGACGAGGAGGCCAAGCGAGCCACGCAGTTCGCCACGACGGTCGACCCGGACAAGCCGCCGGTCGCGGAGGGGGACGAGCCCGGGCTGGAAGCGACCGGGTACTACTCGCCGCCGAGGTCCACGTTCGCGAACGGCATGCATGCGGCGATTGTCGAGACCGATCCGGATACCGCGGAGATCAAGATCCTGAAGTACTGCGTGGTGCACGACTGCGGGACGCTGATCAACCCGCGGATCGTCGAAGGGCAGATCCACGGCGGCGTCGCGCAGGGCGTCGGGGGCGCGCTGTACGAGCGGATGGTCTACGACGAGGGCGGTCAGTTGATCAATGCGTCATTCATGGACTTCCTGATGCCGTACGCGACGGAGGTACCGGTCGTCGAGACAGACCACCTCCAGACCCCCTCGCCGCTGAACCCGCTCGGTATCAAGGGCGCGGGTGAGGCCGGGGTGATTCCAGGCTCCGCCGTGCTGGCCGCTGCCATCGAGGACGCCGAGGGGATCCCCATCACCCGCATGCCGATCAGCCCGTCTGAGCTGTACGAGCTACGTCGAGCCGCTGTACTTGAGGAGCGCCCATGAAGGTCACCGGATCGGCCGTCCTGCACACGCCGCGTGAGCAGGTGTGGGCGGCGCTCAACGACCCCGAAGTGCTGGTTCGGACGATCCCCGGATGCCAGAAACTCGAACAGGTCGGGCCGGATGCGTACCAGGCGACGGTCCATGCGGGAGTCGCGTCGATCAAGGGGACGTATTCAGGAGAAGTCAAGCTCACCGACCAGGTCGAGCCGGAGTCGTTCGTCCTGCACGCCTCCGGCGCCGGTGCTCCGGGGACCGTCACCACGGACGTCCAGGTGCGCCTGACTGAGGTCGAGGACGGCAACACCCGGCTGGACTACGACGCCGACGCGGTGGTCGGGGGAATGATCGGTGGGGTCGGGCAGCGGATGCTCGCCAGCGCCGCCAAGCGGACCGCAGCCGAGTTCTTCACCGCTGTCGATGATGTGCTCACCGGCAGGGCGGAGTTGGCCGCGCCCGCTGTCGGCGTCCCGGGCGTGACGGGGGAGCCGATCGAGATCGCAGGCACGGCCGAGGAAGAGCGTCGCGTCTTCACCGCCCCAGCCCGGGAGCGGCCCGGCGCCCCGATTGGCACCGTGCTCGGCGCAGCGGTCCTGGGCGCGCTGATAGCGCTTGCCGGCGTCCTCGTCGGCTGGCTTGTCGCCCGCTAGCAACCTGTCAACCCCGACCTGTCCGGCTGATCCGCCGCCGAGTCGCTGGTCAACGACTTGTCCGGCCGGACAGCTCGATTCAGCGAGACAAGTAGCGCAGGACCGCCAGCACTCGGCGGTGATCGTCCGCTCCGGGCGCGAGGCCAAGGATGTCGTAGATGTGCGACGTGTGCTGCACCACGGCCTTCTCGGTGATGGTCAGCCGCTGGGCGATCGCGGCGTTGCTGCGTCCCTGGGCCATCAGCGTCAGTACCTCGTGCTGGCGCTCGGTGAGCCGGCCGAGGGCATCGTCGCTGCGCTGCGCGCGAGCCAGCATGAGGGCGACGACCTCGGGGTCGAGGACCGTCCCGCCCTTGCACACCCGCTCCAGGTCTTCGCAGAACGTGTCGACGTCGGCTATGCGCTGCTTGAGCAGGTAGCCGACGCCCGAGGGGAATTCGGCTAGCAGTTCGGCTGCGTACCGGCGCTGCACATGTTGCGACAGGACGACTACCGCTGTCTCGGGCCGGGTGCGGCGAATCTGGAGCGCGGCGACCAGGCCCTCGTCGGTGTGGCTGGGCGGCATCCGGATGTCGGTCACCACCAGGTCCGGCTGGCGCTCGGTGGCGTGACGGATCAGTTCAGTCGCGTCCGGCGCGGTGGCGACGACGTCGAAGCCGGCGTGTTCCAGAAGGTGGGTGAGCCCCTCGCGGAGCAGGGCTTCGTCCTCTCCGATCACGACCCGCATGGCAGCTCCGCTACGAGCTGGGTTCCTCGGCCGGCCGGGCTATGAACCCGCATTCGACCGCCCAGGGTATCGATGCGGTCCGCCAGGCCGCGCAGGCCCGAACCGTCGGCCATGGACGCCCCTCCTACGCCGTCGTCGCGCACTTCTATGTGGAGGCGCTCGTCGGACAGAACGAGGCGGACGTTCAGCTCGTGGGCGTTCGCGTACTTCAGGGCGTTGGTCAGCCCTTCGGCGAGCACAAAATAGGCGGTGCTTTCCACAGTCGGCGGGAGGGACTGGTCTGGCACCTGAAGCTCCAGGTTGGTGGGGACCGGTATCCGGTCGACCAGATCCTCAGCGGCCGCTGACAGCCCGCGTTCGATCAGTGCCGCGGGCATGACTGCATGCACTAGCCGCCGAAGTTCGGCTGCGGCGGCGTCGATCTCCTTGCGCAGCGCGCTCGCTGAGCGTTGGGTCGCCGGCGTTACTTCAGCGTCGTTCGCGATGCGCTGCGCGTCGAGGGCGAGCAGCACCAGTCGGACTTGCAGGCTGTCGTGCAGATTTCGCGCGATCACGCGACGCTCGCGGTCGGCGGCTTCGACAATCCGGGCTCTCGACCGTCGCAGGGCGGCTTCACTGGCCCGCAGCTCTGCGGTGAGGCGTTCGTTGTCCACGGCAATCGCAACAACTTGGCCGGCGGCGCGGGCTGGTTCAGGGTCGCCGATGAGCGTGGCGTCATAGATGATCGCTCCAACCCGGCGATCGCCCAGGTTGATTTCGACGGTGGCCCGTCCGGAGCCGGTGGCCGGCAGCTCGACAGGATTGGCCGCCCCGTCGACGTAGCGTCCTTGGCGAGGGAGCCAGAACACCAGTTGAAGCGAGTCGTCGCCCAGCATGCGGGCAAGCCCGTCGGCAAGCCGGGGACGATCTCCCCAGGCGGTGCCCAGCCAAACGCCGAGCTCCTCGATCTGGCCAGTGCGGGCGAATCCGCCACGAAGGAGGCCGAGCACGAAAGCAACCGGGATGCCCGCGAGGGCGAGCAGTTGCATGATCGTCACCGTGCCCGGTGCCAGTCCGAGTGCCGGTCCGAGAACGTTGGGGGCGAGCGGGATAAACAGCAATGCAAGGATGCTGTAGCCGAAGACTGGCACTTGGACGCGGCGCTGTGCCGAGTCGGCTCGTCGCAGCCGGCCGGCCAGGATTACCACCGTGACGATCACCACCACGGCGCCGGCAACGGCCTGTACCCGCTCGCCCAGTGTTGCCAGGTCCGGTCGATCAGTGACGCCGAGCAGGTGACGCGGGTTCGGCTGGATCGTGAACAGGTAGAGCGGTGCCTGCAGGACGAGGCTGACGACGTACACGGCAGCCACGGTCAGCCGGGACGCCCGCGATTCCAACCGCCCCGAGGGGAACGCATGCAGCAGGTGCACTACGACTGCAAGTGCGAGGGTCGCGACCACCATTGCCACCGCGATCAGGACGGGAACCCCAGTGACGTCAAGGGAGCCGAACAGCAACGCCACCCCGGCGGCGACGATGAGCATCCCGATCCGGTTGCTCGGCCGGCGCCACCAGGCGAGCAAGCCTGCGCCGACGTAGATCCAGGCGATCACAACGAACGCGACCACTACCCAGAGCTGGTCGACCTCCCTGGTGACGAACGCCAACGCGAGCACAATGCCGCCGATGACCAGCGCAAGCAGGCCGATCAGCGCGATCGCCAGCTCGAGCGACCGCACCACGGATGACCGTCCCCCCGGTTGGGTCATGGGACAAGGGTGCCAGTCGTCCGCCCGGTGAAGAAGGGACTTGGGTCGAGCGAACTGGCGACCCAGGTCTATGGGCACCGGCATTGGTAGGCACAACACTGCTCGACAGGGGTGCCGCCAGGACCATTAGGGGGAGCGCCATGATCGATCTCGCCAACAGGTTGGCCGGGCTGCTGCAGGACGGCCAGAGATTGCTCCTGCCGTGGTGGACGGTCCAGCGCATCGACGCCGCGCCGGGTGCGGAACGTACGCCGGAACCGAAACGCTCCGCACCTGCCGCTGGCTATCGGCCGCCGGTGGCCGTACCGGCTGAACTCAGCGGTGAGACGGAGCTGGTCGGTCACTCCGCGACAGCCTAGACTCCCGCACCCAGGGGGACGGCAGCGCGAGACAATGCCGGACGTGGCTGCCGATATTGCTGGACGACCGCTGTTGGAACTGCTCGACGCGCTTCGGGCGGGCGACCTCGGCGCCGAAGAGGTTGCCACTGCGTGCCTGGACGCCACCGCGGCCCGCGAGGACGATCTGCGGGCGTGGGTCACGATCGACCGGGACGCCGTCCTGGCCCGAGCCCGGAAGCTGGACGCGGTCGATCCCTCTGACCGCGGGCCGCTGCATGGCATACCGGTCGGGGTCAAGGACATCATCGATACCGCCGATCTGCCGACGGAGTACGGCTCGCCCATCTATGCGGGTCACCGTCCCGCCGAGGACGCCGAAGTCGTCTCCCGGCTGCGCGGCGCCGGCGCGACGATCATCGGCAAGACCGTGACCACCGAGTTCGCCCTATTCACCGCCGGCCCGACGACCAACCCGCATGACCCAACTCGAACACCGGGGGGCTCGTCCAGCGGCGCGGCTGCAGCGGTCGGGGCGGCCACCATTCCGCTGGCGGTAGGTACCCAGACGGCAGGGTCGGTCGTCCGTCCGGCGTCCTTCTGCGGCGTCGTCGGCGTGAAGCCGACTTTCGGGACGATTCCCGCCAGGGGAGTGAAGCCGTGCAGCCCGTCGCTGGATACGGTTGGGCTCTTCGCTCGCGACGTCTCCGGTGCGGCGCACGCGTTGCAGGCTCTGACTGGGACAGCTCTGCAGCCAATCGCGGACCATGACCCGGTGCGGGTGGGCTTCGCTCGAACCCCCGAATGGTCGCGCATCCCTGAGACCACGCAGGCGCTGATCGAGCGGGCCGTCGAACAGGTAGCGGCCGAACTTGAGGTGGCGGACGTCCGTTTGCCGTTCGCGGGGCTGGTCGAGGCGCAGATAGCCGTCATGCAAGTGGAGGTGACATGGGCGTTGTCGGCCGAACGTGCCCGCCATGCCGAACAACTGAGCCCGGTACTGCACAGGGTCCTCAGGGCCGGCGACCACGCCGTGTGGGCGTACCAGGCCGCTGTCGCCCACATCGAGCGGTGCCGGGGTCGCCTCGGCGAGGTGTTCGACGGGGTTGACGTCCTGCTGGCGCCGAGCGTGCTGGGTGAGGCCCCGCCGATCGAGGACGGCACGGGCGACCCGCTGCTGTGCCGGGCCTGGACTGCGCTGGGCACGCCGGCGGTGTCCGTGCCTGGGCTCACCGGCCCAGCCGGGCTACCGCTTGGCGTTCAAGTGATCGCTCCGCCGGGCAGGGACGCTGTCGCGCTGGCCGCAGCCCACCAGATCGCCACGATCATCGCGCCGCCTGCAGGGGAGTAGCAGACATGGCCGACTTCGACGTCGTCGTCGCCGATGCCGCCCTGCGCGGTCGCCCGGGCGGCCACAACATCGGGATAACCGCGGGCCGTATCGCTGCTATCGAGTCCAGCCTGCTGAGAGGACACGACGACATCGACGCCGGAGGCAACCTCGTTACCGAGTCGTTCGTCAACTCTCACCTGCACCTGTGCAAGGTCTACACGCTGAACCGGGTCGGCGACGCCGCCCTCGACGCCTACACCGGCGGGTCGATGGGTGCGGCGATGACCGCGATCGAGTTGGCTGCTGCCGTGAAGGAGCAGTACGACGAGAACTGGATCGAGCCGAACGCCCGGCGGGCGATGCTGGAGGCGGTCCGCCACGGCGTCCGGCACGTGCTCGCCTTCGCCGACGTCGACACCCAGGCCCGCCTTCACGGCATCCGTCCGTTGCTCAAGCTGCGGGACGAGTTCCGTGGCGTCGTTGACTTGCAGGTGGTGGCTTTTCCTCAAGACGGGTTGCTCCGCGACCCAGGCGCCGAGGAGTTGGTCCGCGAAGCCGTCGATCTGGGCGCTGATGTCGTCGGAGGGATCCCGTGGATCGAGCACAGCGATGAGGACGCTCGCGAACACGTGCGCCGGATGTGCTCTCTCGCCGCCGAATCTGGCCGCCGGGTCGCGATGCTCGTCGACGACGCCGGCGACCCGGCGCTACGGACGACGGAGATGCTAGCCACGGAGATGATTCGGCAAGGCCTGATCGGTAGGGGTGTCGCGAACCACGCCCGGGCGGTCGGAACGTACGCCGAGCCGTCGGTGCGCCGCCTGGCCGGGCTGGCCCGCCGGGCCGGCCTGGGGTTTGTCACCGACCCGCATACCGGGCCGGTGCGGCTGCCGGCATTCCTGATGGCCGACCTGGGAGTGCGGGTTGCGCTCGGACAGGACGACATCGAGGACGCGTACTACCCCTTCGGACGCAACAACATGCTTGAGGTGGCCTTCCTGGCGGCGCACGCACTCGAGGCGGTGTCGAAGTCGGCCATGGACCGCGTCTACGACATGGTGACGGAGGTCGCGGCGGATGTTCTGGGTGTGGAGGGCCACCGCTTGGAGGTGGGCGCGCCGGCCGACCTGGTCGTACTGGACGGAATGTCCGTCCGCGAAGTCCTCACCCGACACAGCCCGCCGCGCTACGTCATCGCCAGCGGCCGCCTCGTTGCCGAGAGCACGACGGCGACGACGTACCACTACTGACGCACCACTACTGGTTGACGCTCACCTGCTGGACAACCACTCCGCAGCCCTCCTGCATCACCTGGCATTGCGTCGCGAGGCGTTTCTCGTACTGACGTTGCGTACAGGCGAACGAGCACCTGATCCAGTGGTGGATCTTGTGGAAGGACGAGCACGGTGACTGGCTGGAGCTACGAGGCCGCGGGCTGCCGGCGGGAGGCGCTGGACGCCGCGTCGCGGGCCGCGGATTTCGCGGCGCTGTGCGAGGGGGTTACGACGCCCGCCCTCGCCGATCTGACCGAGCCGTTACCTCTGACGCGCCGCGAGCGGGAGGTGGCGAGCCTGGCAGCGCGCGGGCTGTCGAACCACGAGATCGCCGTGCGGCTGGTGGTGTCGGTGCGCACGGTGGCCAACCATCGGCACAGCGCGTACGGAAAGCTCGGCATCGAAGGTCGCAACGATCTCCGGCCTCTAGATCAC
>JASLBX010000600.1 GCA_030146385.1 Jiangellaceae bacterium
AGTAGCCGCTGGTCAAGCCGGGGTGGGGCAGCGATCCTGGCGTAAGCCCGTTGTGGGGATCCCCGCCTTCGACCACGGCAGGCACGAAGGTCCCGAGCCGCTGGACCGGGCCCACAGAACCCGTTAGGAGAACGCTGACCGGCGGCTCCCCCACGACGTGTCGTTTGCCATCGAGCTCGGGCACGTCTCGACATCTCTCCGGGGCGCGAGATCCATCTGGCCGGACGAGAAGGGCGTGTCGACAGCGGTGATGGTTGCCGCCGGGCCAGCTATTGCGGGAGATTGAAGCAACGGTGCTTCCCGATGGAGGAGGGCGTGAGATGCAGCAGCCCAGTTATCCGGTCCAGTATTCGGTGGATTACCCGGACCGTCCTCTTGACCGTTTATCCAGCGGTCTGCGGATCTTCGTGGCCATTCCCATTGTGATCGTTCTCGGTGCCGTGTCTGGTGGCACGTGGCAGTGGTCTTACGAGAACGGCACCGCGGTGGCCGCTGGAGCCGGTGGGCTGCTGTTCTTCGGCCCGCTGCTGATGATTGTGTTTCGGCAGAAGTACCCGCGGTGGTGGTTCGACTGGAACCGCGAGCTGCACCGGTTCGGTAACCGGGTGGTGGCCTACCTGGCGTTGATGACCGACCGGTATCCGGCTACCGATGACCACCAGACGGTGCACCTGGACTACTCCCATCCAGACGTTCCGCGGGAGTTGAACCGGTGGCTTCCGCTGGTGAAGTGGTTGCTAGCCATCCCGCACTACGTGGTGCTGTTCTTCCTCTATATTGCCGCGATCGTGGTTGTGATTATCGCCTGGTTTGCCGTGCTGTTCACCGCGCGCTACCCGCGAGGTTTGTTCGACTTCGTGGAGGGCGTGATCCGCTGGCACAACCGGGTACTCGCCTACGCGGTGGTGCTGGTCACCGACCAGTACCCACCGTTCCGGCTCACGGCGTGAGTAGGTCGGCCACCGGAGGCGTGGCCGCGACGGGCTTCCGCGGCGCGGGGCGCCGGTTGCGGCCACGCGGTATGAGCAGGCGGACTGCCACGAGCTGAGGAACAGCGAGTCGACCTTGCTGGTGTTGAGGAATGATCTGATCGATTACGACTCGCGGCCGAGGGCCGGTCTGAGTCCCTGGCATGCTGGAGCCGTGATCCTCGAGGGCTGGAACCACATCCCGCGAGACTTCGGAGCTCGTTTCGACATTACTGCAGCGCCATGGTGGCTGCGCGCTTGGTTCGCGACGCCGCTATTCGACCGCATTGCCTATCCCGTCCTTGTCCGTCGAGGGTATGGCCACTCTCACCCCATCCCGGAGCCGTACCCGATCCGCGAGCGATCGCGGACGCCACCAGAGCTGGATGGAGGATTGACGAATCCTGACGGCGGCATGTGAGCGCGTCGGGATGAGTTGGACAATCCCACGCCGGTCTCGCAGACGAGGCTGGCTGGCGGTGCCCTGTAAGGGGGCGCGAGGTCTGTTGACTCGGAACCCGCCTGTTCGGGCGGAGCGGTGTACGGCTTGGCCGTAACGACGACGGTCACCGCGTGCTCATTCGACTGATCTTCGACAACCAGCTCGAAGGAGGACTCCACGATGACCGTCACCTCGTATCGACCGTGCATGTCTGTTGTAGCGCAGCAGCCCTGCGGCACAGTTGGGGCGATTCGCCAGCACCGCTTCACGAAGTGGAGGCATAGATGGGTGCAGTGGGTGACTCGCGAGAGGCCAGAGCAAACAGCCACCCGTTCGGACGTAGCCTTGTCGCCGCCGGAGTTCTCGTTCTACTCGCTCTCGGCCTGGTCGTGGCTGCGCTGGGGCTGCCTGGTAGCGCAGAGGGCTTCGGGAGTGTCGTCGGCTACTTGTCATTCCCCGCTCTCGTCGCCGCACTGATCACCGGCTGGGCAGCGCGGCGAAGCAGCGAACGTTGGCGGTGGTGAAGGTATTTCGCAACCGTGACGCCACTGATGGTTCTCCTGGCGGTGCTAGCCGGTCTCGGCAGGCTCAGCGGCCAGTGATCGCTCGGCGTGAGACGCCTTCCGATGGAGCTCCATCGTCCCCGCGCAGGCACGCCCGCGCAGCGGCAAATGAGTGCGTCTATGGCCAGGTGCAAGGCGTGCTCTGCGCGAGCGGCCTTGCCGGCGCCGCGGCCCAGCTGCGCCCACATCAACGGCACCAGGCGCCGGTCGTCCCGTCGTCCACCACGATGAAATTTAGATGTGATTTAGATGAACCACGTCACTGCTCGGCGTGACGATCTCCTGGTCCCTTGGCCCCCTTCTGTATGGGGTCGAGGCCACAGTTCCATTCGCGAGACGAGCGCCGTCGCCCATCTGAGCGAAAGTACGACAAGAGGGCCGGTGCGCCGCGTCGATGCACCGGCCCCGCTTGTCCGGCTCGCTTCAGCAGGAGACTTTGGGGTTCCAGTCCTCGAACATGCCCGACGGGTTGTGCTTCCAGGTCCAGACGTGCAGTTCGTAGAACGCCGGGAGCCCGTACCGGTTCTGCGGCTCGGACTCACCGGCGCCCGGCATCCGGTGGAATTGCTCGCCGAACAG
>JASLBX010000337.1 GCA_030146385.1 Jiangellaceae bacterium
CCAGCGGGGCAGGCCTGGACGCACGGCCGTTGAGCCACTACGCCGTCGGCCCGCTCGACCGGCCCGGCCTCGTGGTGGGGTACGGCCATCTCCGCGCGGACGCGATCGCATCGGCCGTAGCGGAGCTGGCTCGCCGTACGTAGCGCTCGCAGTGATCAGAAAGTGCCGACGGTCTTCCACATATGCACCAGGTGTCCGTCGTCGATCGGCTCGTGACCCGTCACCACGTAGCCGAGCGCCTCGTACAGCTTGACGTTGCTCACCATCTTCGAGTGGGTGTACAGCCGGACCGCCGAGCAACCACCGCCGCGGGCCTCTGCCTCGGCGAAGGTGACCAGTGTCCGCCCGATTCCCTCACCCTGGCGGTCCGGACGTACGGCCACGTTCTCGATCAGCAGGACGTCGTCCTCCGGGATCAGCACGATGACGCCGGTGAGCTCGTCAGCACCGCACACGAAGACAAGGCCACGGGAAATGAGCGAGCCGTAGTCGGCATCCAGCGGTGCCGGCCGCACACCGATCGTCCGAACCCACGGTTCGTATGCGGCGCGGACGATGCCTTCGACGTCGGCCCGATCTGCCGATACCGCCGTACGCACCGTGTGATGCATGCCTACTCGGCGAAGATTTGATCTCCAGAGCCGGACGCGACCTTCCAGAGATGGCTATCCGGATCTGCGAAGTGACCGCTGCGCCCGCCCCACTGTGCATCCTGGGCCGGCTGGATCACCTTGCCACCAGCGCGCTCGGCTTCGGCCAGCACAGTGTCGACACGTTCTCCCGACCGAACCACATAAGACAGCGTAACGTCCGCGAAGCCACCGCGAGTCGCATCGACTTCGGCGTCGCCGGCGAGGGTCTCATTCGAGTACAGGCCGAGCTTTGCCGTGCTGCCGTTGATGCTGAACGTGACCCAGATCCCGTAGTCCTCCTGGACCGGCCAGCCGAGATCGCTGTAGAACCGCTTGGCCCGGTCCACATCCTCGACCCTGAGCGTAATCGCGCTGATGTGTGGCTGCATCGCTGTGTCTCCTCGTCACAATCTCCGGACTTGCTTCGTCACCACATTGACGGACGGCGACAGGAGAATGTGACCGATGGACGACCACGAGTGGCTGGCACAGCAGTTCGAGCAGAACCGGGCCCACCTACGAGCAGTGGCGTACCGGATGCTCGGCTCGCTCACCGAAGCCGACGACGCCGTGCAGGAAGCGTGGCTTCGCCTGAGCCGCTCCGACTCCAGCGGTGTCGCGAACCTCGGCGGATGGCTCACGACCGTCGTGAGCCGGGTGTGTCTGGACATGCTGCGAACACGCACTTCGCGTCGCGAGGAGTCGTTCGATATCTACCAATCCGATCCTGTGGCAGCGAACGGCGGCCACCCAGAGGACGAGGCACTCCTGGCCGATTCCGTCGGCGCCGCCATGTTGGTCGTGCTCCAGGCGCTTCCGCCGGCCGAACGGGTCGCCTTCGTCCTCCACGACATGTTCAGCATCCCCTTCGACGAGATCGCCACGATCGTCGGACGCTCACCCGCGGCGGCCCGCCAACTCGCCAGCCGGGCGAGGCGCAGGGTCCAAGGGACCAGCCCGACACCGGATGCCGACCTCGAGCGGAAACGTGCCGTTGTCGACGCCTTCCTCGCCGCGTCCCGTGGCGGGAACTTCGAGGCACTGCTCGCCGTGCTCGATCCGGAGGTTGCGGTCCGAGCTGACGGCGCCGCCGTCGCGATGGGGGCAACTGGCGAGGTCTACGGCGCCCAGGCAGTCGCCGAGACGTTCGCCGGACGCGCCCGCGCCGCCCGTCCTGCGCTCATCGATGGCGTACCCGGCCTCGTGTGGCTTCAGCAGGGCACGCCTCGGGTCGTCTTCGCGTTCACGGTTTCCGATGGCACGGTCACCGAGATCGAGATGGTCGCCGAGCCGGAGCGCATCGATCAGCTTGAGCTGACCATGCTGGACGAGTGATCGGACGAAGTCATTCGTCCAGCGTCGCGGTGACCGTCTCGCCTCCGTGGCAAATCGCTGCCAGCGCAAGTCGACAACGCCAGACAATTGGGCGCCCCAACCTGCGCGTCGAGTGAGGAGTATGTTCGGGCGATGGAGCAGGTCACAGACGGGAGCGGGCGCCCATTCGATCTTCATGACCGGGCCATCGTCGAGCGATGTATAGGGATGCCCATCACAACGCTGGATGAAGCTCCCGGGCCGCGCTCGACGTCCTACGCTGTGCGACGCTTAATGATCGACTTGGCCGATGGCCGCACGCTTGACGTGTTCCACAAGGACTTTGATGTCTCGCCCCATCCGCCGGACGTCGCTCTGTCCAGAGGAAGGCGGGAGTGCTTCGTATACGAAAACATACTCGTCGGCCAGGGGCTCGGGACACCGGAGCTCTACGGTGCAGTGTGGGACGACGGCTACGACCGGCACTGGCTCTTGCTCGAGTTCGTCCATGGACACAAGCTTCGTCGTGATCCCGCCGACGAACGCATCGCCGCAGCCCGATGGCTCGGAGACCTCCATCGGCGAATCGAAGGTGTGGTCGACCAGCCAGGCCCGCTGCTCAGCTATGACCAGCCCTATTTCGCGGATACGGCAAAACGCGCCGTATCCGCGGTTGGTGCGCGCTTCGAGGACCTTCACCGGCGACTCTTGGCCGTGTTGAATGACTACGAGGCGATCATTGCTCGGATCTGCTCAAACGAACGAACATTGGTGCACGGCTCGTACCGAGCGAAGAACATCATCGTCGACGCCTCGACAGAACCAGTGCGGATCTGCCCTGCCGATTGGGAGTTGGCCGCCGTAGGCCCCCGGCTCCACGATCTCGCCTTTCTCGCCGACGGATGTCAGCCCGCGCTAACCGAGCAGCTCTGCGTGTCCTACGCCGCTGCGGCCGGCCTACAGAACTTCTCTGCAGATCACATGCTCCGAGAGCTCAATCAGCTCCGGATGCACAAGGCATTGCGATCACTGGCCCGTTCCTTCGAGTGGAACTACCCGGAGGCCACCGTGGCGAAGCTCGTCGCCCGGTTGGAACGGATCCGGAATCACCTCGGCTGACACCCGGCTCCTGTTGACGACTAAACCCAGCCGGATTTCTCCACAGGTTGCCTTTGATTTGGCATATCCGCGCTGGCCGGAAGCGTGTTATAACGGGTGTCTAGCTGGTGGGTGGTTTCATCCGCCAATGGCGCTTTGACTTCTCGGCGTGCCGCGTCCCGGGCCGAGACAAGGGGGGAGGGCGTTGATGTTACGGGTCATGCCTGATGGCGGACATCTGCGCCTCGCAGACATGCCATTTCGCGTCAAAGGCGTTACATACGGCAGCTTCGGCAAGCGGCAGGACGGCTGGCCCTTTCCCGAACCTCAACAGATCGAGGCCGACCTCGTCGCGATCGCCG
Source organism: Jiangellaceae bacterium (assembly GCA_030146385.1). Lineage (GTDB taxonomy): Bacteria > Actinomycetota > Actinomycetes > Jiangellales > Jiangellaceae > JASLBX01. Next base: position 3,407 of record JASLBX010000337.1, read on the forward strand.
AGTGTGGCCTCAACACCGTCCGCACCTATGCGGTCCCGCCGCCCGACCTGCTGGACAGCGCTCGGGCACACGGCCTGCGGGTGCTGGTGGGGCTTGACTACCCGGACTGGCGGATGCACGCGGACATCGGCGTGCGCGCGCACCGTCGCGTCAGAGCCGACGGCCTGCAAGCGGTGCGGCAAGCCCTGGAGGCGTGCGCGGGCCGGCCCGAAGTTCTGGCGATATCGGTGGGCAATGAGGTGCCGTCCGACATCGTCCGGCTGAACGGGCGCCCCGCGGTGGAAGATCTACTCTCCGAGCTGGTGTCCTCGATCCACGCGGGCGACCCGGACGTGCTGGCGACGTACACCGGCTATCCGACGGCCGAGTACCTGCGCGTCGAGGGGCAGGATCTGATCACATTCAACGTGTTTCTGGAGAAGGCCGAGCAGCTCCGTCCCTACCTTCACCACCTCCAGCGGCTGGCTGGCGGCCGGCCGCTGATCGTCACGGAACTCGGCCTCGCCGCGGAGCTGCACGGCGACGAAGAGCAAGCCCGGTCACTGGCGATGCAGCTCGATATCGTCGATGAGGTCGGATGCGCGGGAGCCACCATCTTCTCCTGGACAGACGAGTGGGTGACGTCCGCTGGCCCGGTCGAGGGCTGGGGATTCGGCCTCACCCGCACCGACCGGAGCCCGCGGCCGTCGCTTGGTGTCGCCGCACGATGGTCAACGCGGAAGATCCAGGACGTCCGGCCCTCGTGGCCAGCTGTGACCGCGGTAGTGTGCGCGTACAACGAGGAGCGGCGCATCGGCGGATGCCTCGACTCCCTTGCGCGCGTCAAGTACCCGGATTTCGAGGTCCTGGTGTGTGACGACGGGTCGAGTGACCGGACCCGCGAGATCGCCGAGCGCAGCGGCTTCACCGTCCTTCCTCTGCCACACGCCGGACTGAGCACGGCCCGTAATGCCGGGTTGGCCCAGGCGACCGGCGACATCGTCGCCTATCTGGACGCAGACGCCGCCTGCCATCCCGAGTGGCCGTACCACCTGGCGCTCGCCTTCGACAATCCACGAGTGGTGGCGGCCGGCGGCCCGAACCTACCGTTCCCCGGGGCTGGACTCGTCGAGCGAGCCGTCGCCTTCTCGCCGGGCGGCCCCGCCGAAGTACTCGTCAGCGATACGCGAGCCGAGCACGTTCCCGGCTGCAACATGGCGTTTCGCCGATCGGCGTTGATCGATATCGGGGGCTTCGATCCTGCGTACACCGCCGCCGGAGATGACGTCGACGTGTGCTGGAAGTTGCTCGACCGGGGCGGCGAGATCGCCTTTGCAACCGCCGCGCAGGTGCTGCATCACCGCAGGGACACCATCGCCGGCTATCTGCGCCAGCAGCGGACCTACGGCCGGGCCGAGCGGATGCTCCAGGGCCCGCACCGGCACCGATTCAACCGTCTGGGAGCGGCGCGCTGGAGCGGTGTGCTGTACGGCGGGCCGCGGATCCTGCCCTGGCTCCTGCGACCGGTCGTCTACCACGGACACATGGCGATCGCGCCGTACCAGATCGAGATGCGGGACCGCGCGGCTACCGCCGGGATGTGGGCTGCCGCGCTCATTCCTGTGATCACAGCGGCGGCCGTCCTCGCCATCCCTGCTGCACTGATCTGGCCGGTCGCGCTTGCCGTGCCGGCCGCCGCCGGGGTGCTCATGGGTGCCTATGCCTGCGCGGTCAGTGCCGCTGTCCAACCACCTCCCCGAGATCCGCGCCCGTGGCGGCTTCGTACGCTCGTCGGCCTGCTCCACGTTCTACAACCGGTTGCCCGGGCATGGGGCAGACTCCGCAGCCGGCCGCTGCCCTCCCGTGGCGCCAGCGACAGCACCTGGACCGGCCAGCGTGACGATTGGTTGCATGCCCTTCGCCGTGAGCTGGCCGCACGGTGGTGTGCGGTCCGAATCGGCCCGCCACACGGTTCATGGGACCTCGAGCTGCGGGTCGGTCCCCTGCTGAGATGCCGGCTCCGGACGGCGGTCCGTTGGCAATGGCACCCTCAAGTCCGGCGGACATGGGCTCTGGTGCCCTTGGCCGTCGCCATCGTCCCCGCCGCTGCGGGCCTGGCACTGATCGCGCCGAATGCTGCTGCCGCTGTATTGGGCGTCCTGACCATCACTGTCCTGGTCGAGGCCGCCGCGCTGATCAGGCTGTCGGGCGACGCCATCGCCAGAACAGTGCGCGGGTCGGAGGAGACCGATGATGCCTCAGCAGCCGTATGAGGACCCGAGACCCGGTGCCGGGCCTCGGCTTCCGCTGGTTCGACGGTTGCTCTCCGAGGTCCGTCCGTACTGGCGCCAGGTCGTGGTCATCGCGGCCGTCGACCTGCTTGCGACCCCGCTCGTCCTGCTCACCCCGGTACCGCTCAAGATCGCGGTGGACAGCGTCCTCGGCGATCAGCCGCCACCCCGGTTCCTCGACGTGCTTCCGGATTCGCTGACCCGTACCGCATCAGGACTGCTCGTCGTGGCGGCCACCATGCTGGTCGTCGTCGGTGTGCTCGCCCAGGTCCAGCAGATGAGCAGCCATGTGCTGAGAGTGCGGACGGGAGAAGCGCTCGTCCAGGACATCCGGGAGCGATTGTTCGGCCACGCCCAGCGGCTCTCGATCCAGCGACATGACAGTCGAGGTTCCACCGACACCGTTTACCGGATCCAGCACGACGCGATGGCGCTGCAGCGCGTCACCATCGACGGCGTCCTGGTCATTTTCCGAGCTTCGGTGACGCTCGTAGCCATGATCATCATCATCGCCCGCCTCGACTGGCAACTCGCCCTCATCGCTATAGCGATCTGCCCGCCGCTGATCGTCCTGACCCGTGGCTACCGCGTCCGGGTGCGTCCCCGCTACCGCAATGTCAAGGGCATTGAGAGCGATGCCATGCGGATAGTCCAGGAGGCTCTTGCCGCCCTCCGGGTGGTCAAGGCGTTCGGCCAGGAGGACGGAGAGCGGGACCGGTTCAGTGAGCGGTCCGGTCTGGGAGTTCGGGCTCGCGTGTCGCTGGCCTGGTCCGAGGGATGGTTCGGCCTGCTGGTCAACCTCTTCACAGCATTGGGCACCGCTGCCGTCCTGCTCGTCGGCGTCCTGCACGTGCAGAACGGGACGCTGACACTCGGCGATCTGCTCATCGTCATCGCGTACCTGTCCCAGCTCTACGCACCACTGAAGTTGATCAGCCGCAATACCGCGTCGTTGCAGTCGTCGCTCGCGAGTGCCGAGCGGGTCTTCGAATTCCTCGACGAGCCGCCGGACGTCCCGCAGCAACCGCACGCGCGCCCGCTTGTGCGGGCCAGCGGCCTAGTCGAGTTCGTACATGTCTCGATGTCGTATGAAGGCCAGCAGGAGGTGCTCCATGACATTTCGCTCAGAGTCGAGCCGAGCACACGGGTCGGGATCTGCGGCGTCACCGGCGCAGGCAAGACGACACTGGTGAACCTGCTAGCCCGGTTCTACGATCCGACGTCCGGCCGGGTCCTGCTCGACGGGATCGATCTGCGCGAGTACCGGCTTGTCGACCTGCGCCGGCAGCTGGCGATCGTCCTCCAGGAACCGGTCCTGTTCTCCACGAGCATTGGGGAGAACATTCGCTATGCACGCCCGGACGCGAGCATGGACGAGGTCGTGACCGCTGCCGAGCAGGCTGGTGCCCACGAGTTCATCGCACGCTTGCCACAGGGCTACGAAACCAGGGTCGGCGAGCGCGGAATGCGGTTGTCCGGGGGTGAGCGGCAACGCGTCTCACTCGCCCGGGCGTTTCTCAAGCAAGGTCAGGTGCTGATCCTCGACGAACCGACGAGCTCGGTTGACACATACACCGAAGCCAAGATCATGGCCGCCATGGAGCGGCTGATGGCCGGCCGCACCAGCTTCCTCATCGCCCACCGGACGAGCACACTGGACGGCTGCGATGTGCGCATCGAGCTCAAGAATGGGCGGATCGTCGACCGACAGGTCAGTGGTGACGAGGTCCGCCCGGCGGTCCAGCTGGCGCCGAGCCCGAGCCGACGAGATGGGGGACCGTGATGACTGTGCGTATCGATGCCCGGCCGCTCGGCAAGGGGGCGAGCGATCAACTGATCACCAGGCTGCGGCCCGCCCTGGCGGCGGGGCCGGACAAGGCTGTCAAGGTGGTCAGTGACGTTCAGCTGCGGCGAGGTGTGCACCGGCTGGAGCTCGCCGGCGCGATCCGGCCGTCAGTCGTGGTCAAGCGAATTCGGAACTGGAAGTCACGGCTGGAACTGCTGCTCACTGATCGGTGGCTGCCGGACGCGAGACTCGACGGGCTCGGTCCACCTCGACTGGCTGCGCTGGCCGAGCCCGACGGACGCTATGTTTGGCACGTCTACGAAGACATGGGGCCCTGGGGAATGGACCGGCCAGACGCGGATGGCGGTGCGATCGAGGCGGCCATGCAGCGGGTTGCCGACCTGCACGCTGGTTTCGCCCGGCACGCGATGCTGCCCGAACCACGGTTCGCGGCAGGTGACCTCGGAGCCTACTTCTACTCGCGGAGTGTCCGTGATGCCGTGCGCAGCGTGACGCAGCTCGGGCCACCGGCCCTGGACCTGTCGGCCGACGAGTGGCGTATCCGTGACGACGCCCTCGAACACCTGCACAGGCTGCTGGACGAAGAGCAGGAACGGGTCCAGATGATCGAGCACGATGCGGGACCGGAGACGCTGCTGCACGGCGATCTCACCACTGCCAACGTCTTCGTGCTGCCGACAAACGGCCGCCAGACCGTCCGCCTTATCGACTGGGACCACACCGGCATCGGGCCGGCGGCCTTCGACCTGTCCACCCATGTCTCCTACTACGCGCCCGACCAGCGGCGACGCGTACTCGATCACTACACGGGGGCCATGGCCGAGCGTGGCTTTCCCTTCGGCGAACACGTCGACTGGAACCACCTGCTGGCGACGTTCGAAGCCGGCCGGCTCGCGAACCAGATCATCTGGGTGGCGATCTGCATCCTCCAACGTGACGGATGGACATTCGACGACCTGGCGAGCTGGAGCCGGTCGCTCGCGGCAGCTCTGGACGGAAAGCAACCAGCACAGGACACGTCATGACGCGGGTCGTGCTCGCCGCATACCGGGTGGCCACCCAACCGCACGCAGCCGGGCACTTCTGGGCCTACGCCCAGTACGTGGACGCACTGCTCCGCCTCGGCTGTGACGTGTGGTGGCTGGAAGAGCTGTCACCGAAGGCGGATCCAGCCGACGATCAGGTGCGGGCCCAGACGCTGCTCGGTCGGCTGGGCGCGCTCGGGTTGGGCGATCAGGTCATCCTCTACCGCGCTTCTGACAACGGCCACGGCGAGCAGATGCCGACCTACGTGAACACCTCAGCAGACCGAGCGGAGCGAGCCATGCAGCAGGCCGACCTCCTGCTCAACTTCCATTACGCGCTCGCCCCGAGCCTGCTGAGCCGGTTCCGCCGCACCGCACTGATCGATATCGACCCGGGCATCCTGCAACTGTGGCGGCGGCACGGCCTGCTCGAGGTGCATGAGCACGACGTGTACTTCACGATCGGCGAGCATCTCGAGCAGCCTCCGCTCAACGAACGTCATGTGCCGTGGATACACACCCCGCCGGCCGTCTCACTCGACCTGTGGCCGTACCGGTACGAGCCGCAGAGCACTAGGTTCACAACCGTGGCGTCGTGGCACAGCAGCACCTACCTCCTGGTCGAGGACGGGTCGCTGTACGACACGAACAAGAAGCACTCATTTCTCGCCTACGTCGAGCTGCCCCTGCGAACCGGTCAGCAGCTCGAGCTGGCCCTGGTACTGAGCCAGGGCGAGCAATCGGAGCGTCAGCTCCTCGGGACCAATGGTTGGTCGGTGCGCGACGCTTCCCGGGTGGCTGGCACGCCGGCTGACTACCAGACCTACATCCAGAGGTCGCGAGGAGAGTTCAGCTGCGCCAAACCTGCGTACGTGTGGCTTCGCAATGCCTGGCTCAGCGACCGCACCATCTGCTACCTGGCCTCCGGCAAGCCGGCCATCGTCCAGGACACAGGCCCCAGCAGCTACGTGTCGGACGGGTACGGCTTGCTCCGGTTCTCGTCCCTCGACGAAGCTGCGGCAGCGCTCGCGGAGGTCGATCGGGACTACGAGGGTCACTGCCAAGCCGCGCGGGCGATGGCAGAGACGCACTTCTCGGCGACCCGCGTAATCGCCCGGCTGCTGCAGCGAGCGCTCGACCAGGCACCCCTAAGCAGCCAGCGCCATGAACTCGGGAAGCGTCCGGAACCATGCGATCGTCCGCGATAACCCCTCGTCGATCGCGACCTCCGGCTGCCAGCCCAGCTCCGTGCAAGCAAGGGTGATGTCCGGCTGGCGCACGCACGGATCGTCCACTGGCCGCGGAACAAATATGATCGGCGAGTCTGAGCCGGCGAGCGTGCGAATCAGATTCGCGAGCTCCAGCACCGTGAACTCATGCGGATTGCCGATGTTCATCGGTCCGGGATGGTCGCTGTGCAGCAAACGCACGATGCCTTCGATCAGGTCATCCACGTAACACACGGAGCGGGTCTGCGAGCCGTCGCCGGCCACGGTGAGTGGCTCACCACGTAGCGCCTGAGTGATGAACGTGGGAATGGCACGTCCGTCGTCGGGCCGCATCCGCGGGCCGAACGTGTTGAAGATTCGCACGATCGCGGTGTTGACACCACAGCTGCTGCGGTACGCCATCGTGAGCGCTTCGGAAAAGCGCTTAGCCTCGTCATACACGCCGCGTGGACCGACCGGATTGACGTGGCCCCAGTAAGCCTCCGGCTGGGGATGGACCTGCGGATCGCCGTAGACCTCAGATGTTGATGCGATCAGGAACCTGGCCTGCTTCTCCTTGGCCAGGCCCAAGGCGTGCAACGTGCCGATCGACCCAACCTTGAGCGTGTCGATCGGCAATTTGAGGTAATCGACCGGTGAGGCAGGTGACGCGAAGTGCAACACTGCGTCGACCGGGCCTGGCACGTGAATGTATTGGCTTACGTCGGCACGAATCAGCCGTAGACGTTCAGATTCGAGTAGGTGGGCGAGATTCGCCGGCGTGCTCGTCAAGAAGTTGTCCAGACACACGACTTCGTAGCCGTCGGCAAGCAGTCGCTCGGCCAAGTGCGAACCTAAGAACCCAGCGCCTCCAGTGATAACGGCGCGCCTTCCCACCATAGCGGACCCCCTTTCGGATTCCGGCACACCCGCGCCGGCCCGCACCTTCCTGACCAGCTCTCCGTCACGCTTGGCGTCCAGAAGGCAATTCCACGTGAACACAAAGTGAACACCCAAGAACCGAGGGAATGCAACACATTCTCCGTCAGAGAAGCTCGGCTACAAGTTCAGCCGCCCTGAGCGCGCCATCCGGTCTCGACGGATAGGAATGACACCTCCCGCCCGACCTCAGCCACGATTCCCTCCGCGATCTGGTCTGGATCAGTCGTGGCGAACTCCATGTAACGGCCCCCGCGGTACCGGTCGAGCCGGTACCGCACGTGGAAGTTCTGCTCGAAGTGGTTGTGCAGCGGGAAATACAGGAACGGGCGGCGGGCTTGCCGGCCCGGATCACAATCACCGGCACCCTCGGACTGTTCCCGCCGTCCCCGTCACGCTCCGCTACGACAGTTCCGGCACCCTACTGCAGACGCTCCGAGATGCCGGCGGCGCGAGTGTCGACGTCGACGACGCCGGCACAGAGGACGGCTTCAGGATCGAGCGCTGCCAGGGCACCAGGTGTAGCGACTTCGTGCCCGTTGCAACCGTCGGCCATGACGTGACGACCTACACCGATGGCGGACTGACGCGCAACACCAGGTACTCGTACCGGCTCCAGGCGTTCAACTCGGGCGCCGAGTCGGACTACTCCAACATCGCCACTGGAAAGACGCGCCAACGCTGACCTACCTACGAGAACCGGCGCTGCAGGTTTCCCCGGCACCGCGAGGGGAAGCCCCGCCCAGCAAAGTCGGATTTCGTCGGCAAGAAGGTGAGCAGCTATGAAGGCGGTCAGATGGCATGGCAAGCGGGACGTCCGCGTTGAGGACGTCCCCGAGCCCCGGATCGAGGAGCCGACCGACGCGATTGTGCGGATTTCCACCACGAACATCTGCGGTTCGGACCTACACCTGTACGAGGTTCTGTCGGCCTTCATGAAGGACGGCGACATCCTGGGGCACGAGCCGATGGGCGTGGTCGAAGAGGTCGGATCGGAGGCCGCGCAGCACATCCAACGTGGTGATCGCGTGGTCATCCCGTTCAACATCTCCTGCGGCCACTGCTGGATGTGCGAGCAGCAGCTCTACGCCCAGTGCGAGACGACGCAGAACCGCGAGCAGGGAACGGGCGCGTCCCTGTTCGGCTACACCAAGCTGTACGGGCACGTGCCCGGCGCGCAGGCCGAGTACCTACGGGTACCCCAAGCCCACTTCGGCCCGATCAAGGTGCCGGCCGGGCCGCCCGAGGACCGGTTCCTGTACCTCTCTGATGTTCTCCCGACCGGTTGGCAGGCCGCGGCGTACGCGAATGTCCCCAAGGGTGGTTCGGTCGCCGTCTACGGGCTGGGGCCGGTCGGCCAGTTCGCCGCCAGAAGCGCTCTCGTGCAGGGCGTCGAGCACGTCTTCGGCATCGACATCGTCCCCGAACGGCTCACGATGGCCGCCCGGCACGGGATCGAAGTCATCGACGCGAACGACGCGGAGGACGTCCCGAGCTACCTCGCCGACCAGACCGACGGCCGCGGGCCCGACGGCGTGATCGACGCTGTGGGGATGGAGGCCCACGGCAGCACCGTCGTCGAGGCGACCCAGAACCTTGTCGGTCGGCTTCCCAGCGCGATAGGCAAACCGGTTGCCGAACGGTTCGGAGTCGACCGGCTCTCCGTACTCAATGAAGCGATCGAGGTTGTCCGGCGCGGCGGCACGGTCTCGGTCGCCGGCGTCTACAGCGGAGCCATCGATCCGATGCCGATGATGACCATGTTCGACAAGGGCATCCAACTCCGCATGGGTCAGTGCCATGTCAAGAGGTGGGTCGACGAGATCATGCCTCACCTGCTCGACGACTCGGACCCGCTGGGTACCGAGGACCTGGCGAGTCATTACCTGCCGCTGGCCGACGCGCCGCGCGGATACGAGATCTTCCAGAAGAAGAAGGAGGGCTGCACAAAGGTTCTCTTGCAGCCCGAACGGATCGAGTCGGAGGTGTACCCCGGCGGCCGTGGCGCTCGGCCGGCAGGCGGAATGGACGCGCCGGCGTAGGCGGACTAGAAACTGATTCGCAGGGCTGAATCTCCGCGCCACTCCACGAGGACGGTCGTCGCATCGTCCTGTAGGTGACCCTCCTGGTGCTCGAGGATCGCGCGGTTTAGCCTGCGCAGCGTCTCAGGTGCCGGAAGCTCGGCGGCGGCTGCTCGCGTGACGAAATCAACGAGACGGTCTGTACCGAACACGTTGTTGGCTGCGTCACGTGCTTCAGTGACGCCGTCGGTGTAGATGACTATCCGATCACCAGGCTCAAGGCGTTCCTCCACGACTGCCGGAACATCGCTCTGGAGGCCGAGGGGCGGGTTGATTCCCTCGTTCAACTGCTTGACGACCTGACCGCTACGAAGCAGCAGCGCAGGCGGATGCCCCCCATTGATCCAGCGGTAATAGCCGTCGACGATGTCAAGTTCGGCGACGATGGCGGTGACGAACATGTCCGGGCCGAACTGAGCTGTCAGCCATTTGTCCATGGATCGGACTGTGTCGATGAGGTCGAGCCCGGAACGGCGCGCGTTGCGAAGGGCACCCACCGCCACAGTCGCGAGGAGAGTAGCGCCGAGACCGTGTCCCATGGCGTCGATGACCGCGAAATGGGCGATCGTACCGTTGACCGCGTAGTCGAAGCAGTCACCGCCGACTTCATAGGCTGGCTCGATCGTCCCGGAGATGACCACGTGTGGCGTGCCGAAGGTGAGCGGCGGCATCAGTTGCCACTGCATCTCGGCAGGTAGCTGCATCGGCAGCAGCCGGCGAGTCCGCGCGATCGCGTCGCCGTACTTGTCGCGGGCAACGAGCAACTCAGCAACGAGCGCCGCGAGATGCCGGCTCTCGACTTCGAGGTCGGATCGAACGTTCCCTTCCGGGAACGTCAACTCCAGCACGCCGAGCCGCTCCGTGCCGTCCAGAAGTGGCTCCCACAGAGTGAAGGTCAAGTCGGTTCGCCGCTTCTGTCGAGTTACGTCGGCATACGCCCGCCCCGCTAGCGTTCCGTCAACGTTGGTGGGGGTCCGAGGAGCCGTCTGGTCGGACGTGAAGGGCACGAGTTGCTCCTGGCGCAAATCGACCAGACGGATCAGTGCGTCGGATGCGCCGATCAGTGCAGCCGCCTCGCTCACGAGAATCGGGAGGTCTTCAGCGCGAAGCAGGTTGTTGCGCTGAAGCACGAACCGAAGTGCGTCGTCGTCCTGTGCGGCCATTGTCGCCCCCTCCCCGCGGACCATCGCGAGAG
>JASLBX010000360.1 GCA_030146385.1 Jiangellaceae bacterium
CATCGGCAATGTGTACCAGGCTGAGCTGCTCTTTCTCCGTGGCCTTCACCCGGCGACGCCCGTCGCATCCGCCGGCGACCTGGACCGCCTGGTCCGGCTGGCGCACGAGTTGCTGCTGGCCAACCGCACCTCTCACGGACACATCACCACCGGTGACAGGCGGCCGGGCCGGCGGCACTGGGTGTACGGCCGGGCCGGTGCGCCGTGCCGCCGCTGCGGCACGCTGATCGAGCGTGACCGCATCGGCGCAGCGGGCGAGGAGCGCACCACCTACTGGTGTCCGCACTGTCAACCCGAGCGCTGGAAACCCGCGTTGCGTTCGCCTTCGATCACCCGATAACGTGCAACCAATCGGTTGTACGTCTCCATCACGAAAGGACCAAGCTATGCGCACCCTCATCTACACCGCCTTCGTCTCGCTGGACGGCGTCGTCGACTCGCCTGGGGGCGGCGCTGGAGAGAGCCACCGCAGTTCCGGCTGGACCTTCCAGGATCTGGACTTCGTCGAGGAGGCCTACGAGATCAAGGGCCGGGAGCAGGAGGAAGCCGAGGCCATGATGCTGGGCCGGGTCAGCTACGAAGCGTTCTCCCGAGTGTGGCCGGGCATGGAGGAGTTCGCCCGGTACAAGGGCCTGCCGAAGTACGTCGTGTCCACCACGCTCGAGGAGAACGACCTGGTCGACAACTGGGGCGAGACCACGATCCTGCGGTCGGTTGACGACGTAGCGAAGGTCAAGGAGGGCGAGGGCGGTCCGATCATCATCCACGGAAGCGCCACCTTGGCCCGGAATCTCGCCGACGCCGGGCTGCTCGACCGGTACCACCTGCTGGTGTTTCCGGTGCTGCTCGGTGCCGGCAAGCGGATGTTCAGTGACACCGACAAGGACAAGCAGATGCTCACTCTGGTCGAGAGCGAGTCCTACCGCAACGGAATCCAGAAGCTGGTGTACGACTTCGTCCGCTGAATGCGCTCACTTCCGAAGATTGCGCGCCCAGAGCTTGATGATCATGCACTTCCTCTTGCCAACCCGGCTGCCTCCAGGGATTGTTTGACGGGTGAAAGTCGCCGGGCCGAACCGCACCGGATGTGCGGTCACGCTGGGTCACTGGTCCGGCGGCGGAGGATAAGGAGGGTTGATGGGCGCCTTTCACAGAGTTGTGGTGGTGGCCATCGCGATGTTCGGGCTCTTAGCGTCGGCTTTAGCGGTAAGCACCGCGACGGCGCAGCCGGAGCCCGAATCGCAGGCTCGCTTGGAGCTCTACCAGGCATCGGTCGACGCGTCGCAGTACGAGCAACTGGTTAGCGGCGGGTACGACATCGCGCACGTGGAGGAGACCGCAGACGGTTACGACGTGCAGGTCGTTCTCCGGCCGAACGAAGCTAACCGGCTCAACCGCGACGGCTTCGACTTCGAGGTCGTCCGCAACGCCGACGGGCTGACCGCGCAGCAGGCGGCCGAGGAGCAGAAGCGGCGCGGATTCAAAGTGTGGCGGCCGTGGGACGGTCCGGCAGGGCTGGAGCAGCAGATCCGCTCCGTGCCCGAGGAGTACCCAGGCATCGCCGAGCTGCACACCATCGGTCAGAGCCACGAAGGGCGCGACATCCTGGCCATCCGCGTGACGTCGGACGTCGCGAACGTGCCGCTGAACGAGCGGCCGGCCGCCCTGTACCAGGGCACGGCGCACGCCCGCGAGTGGATCGCCACCGAGGTGACGCGGCGGACGATGCTGCACTTCCTCGAGGGTGCGAAGAATGACTCCGAGGTGCAGGACATCCTCGGCACGACGGAGCTGTGGTTCGTCCCGGTGGTCAACCCGGACGGCTACCAGTACACGTTCGACCACGAACGGCTGTGGCGGAAGAACCTGCGCGACAACGACGAGAACGGCGTGATCGACAGCAACGACGGCGTCGATCTCAACCGGAACTTCTCGGAGCACTGGAACTACGACGAGGAAGGCTCGTCGTCGCAGTTCACGAGCCAGACGTACCGTGGTCCGGCGCCGATGTCCGAGCCCGAGACGGTAGCGAACGCCGCACTGTTCGACCTGGCGAAATTCCGCTTCGCGATCAGCAATCACTCGTTCGGCAACCTGCTGCTGTACCCGCAGGGCTGGCAGGTGCAGACGCCGTCCGCGGACGACCCGATCTACGTGGCTCTGACCGGCACAGACGACGACCCAGCGGTCGAGGGCTACGACCCCGGGCCGTCTGCCGACCTGTACATCACCAACGGCGAGTTCACCGACTGGGCGCACGGCACCCAGGACGTGCTCGCCTGGACGCCCGAGCTCTCTGAGGGCTGCCCGGGCTGTGGATTCGTCTTCCCCGATGACCCGAAGCTGGTGCAGGAGGAGTTCAAGCGGAACCTCCAGTTCGCGATCAACGTGGCCAAGTCGGCGCCGACGCCGGACGACCCCGTGTCGCATATGGACATGAGCGTCGACGGGCTCTACCTCGACATCGCCGACATCGACCCGTGGAAGACCAACCACCCGTCGACCGACCTCAAGGTCGACGTTTCGTACGGCGGCGGCTCGACCCAGCCGGTCGAGGTGCTGGCAAAGCGGTCGCTCGGTGATGTGACGCTGCACTACAGCATCAACGGCGGTGCGGAGGCCACGCTGCCGACCTCCCCGTCCCCGGACGGTGAAGTCTTCGGCGGCAACAACGCCTACAACACCTATTTCCAGTTCCTGCGGGCCGAGATTCCCGGCATCTCCGTCGGAGACTCGGTCGAGTACTGGTTCACCGGCGGCGGCGAATCGACCGAGCACGTCACGTTCGACGTCGTCGACGATGCCGACGCCGACGTGCTGATCGTCGCCCACGAGGACCGCACCGGAATTGTGAACATTCCCGGCTACGACAGCACATCGCCGGACACGCCGAACTACCTCGAGTCGTTCGAGAAGGCCGTGGCCGACGCCGGACGGACGTCCGATGTGTGGGACGTGGACGCCGAAGGCCGGCAGGCGCCGGACCACCTCGGCGTGATGTCGCACTACGACGCGGTCGTCTGGTACATGGGCAACAACTTCGTCACCCGGCCCCCGGGACGCGGACCGGGCAACGTCGACCGCCTGCACAACGAGATGACGCTCGAGATGCGCGCATACCTCAATGAGGGCGGCAATGTGTTGTTCAACGGCCAGTGGGCCGGTGCTCTGGAGAACGGCCTCGCGGGCACGCAGCTCTACGACCCCGTGGCCAACGAACTCTGCGTGGAGGGCGGCTCGCTCGTGCTCGCTCGTTGCCAGGTGCTGTCGGACAAGAACGACTTCCTGCAGTACTGGCTCGGAGCCTTCATCTACAACAGTGATGGCGGCACCGGCCCGGACGGTCCATTCGACGTGACGGGCGTCAGCGATCCTTACACCGGCTTGACGTGGGGGTTCAACGGTGCCGACAGCGCTCAGAACCAGGCCCACACCGGGTCGATGATCACGACCAGCAGCGTGCTCCCGGCGGACGAGTACCCGCAGTTCGCCAGCCGTGGGCCGGCCGTGTGGGACACCGGAGCCGGCGGCGGATTCGAGCCGTTCGACGGCGACTGGTACGTCTACTCTGACGTGGGTGACGTCAGCTTCAAGCGGCTGATGCGCACGATCGACCTCACTGGGGTCTCCGCGTCCGACAACCCGA
>JASLBX010000362.1 GCA_030146385.1 Jiangellaceae bacterium
CGTTCGAGCGCACCGGCGCGAGCGTGATGGGCAAGCGCATGTTCGACCTTGGCGAGCATGCGTGGCCCGAGGAGGCGCCGTTCCACACACCGGTCTACGTCGTCACACATGAGGTCCGCGAGCCATGGGAGCGGCCGGGCGGTACGACGTTCTACTTCGTGAACGACGGCATCGAGAGCGCCCTCAAGCAGGCCCGGGAGGCCGCCGGCGACCGCGACCTGCGCATCGCCGGCGGCGGCGAGACGATCCTGCAGTACCTGAACGCCGGACTGGTCGACGAGTTCACCATCACGCTTGCGCCCGTGTTCTTCGGGACGGGAGTCCGCCTCTTCGACGGGGTGGACGCCGGACGCATCGCGCTCAACCTCGTCCGGGTCGAGCCGTCCCCGATGGTCACCCACCTCAGCTACTCAGTTCGGCAGCGCTAGCGGCAGCTATCTTCTCCTCAACCAGGTCCATGTTGACCACGGCGCCGGCCCGTGCGCCGTCGGCTGCGGCGTTCACGACGAAGGCGGACCGGTCCACCACGTTCCCGACGTGACCGGCCGCACCAGTGTCCGTCCAGCGGCGCGGCGGACGGGTCGGCGAACAGGATCACGTCGTCGGTCCACTGCTTCTCCAGTAGCGCCTGGTGAACCGCGGCCGGCTGCCAGCCGAGGATGCCGACCGGCTGATCGGCACTTCCCAGCCGTGGCAGTACGGGCAGTGCAGCACGTCCCGGCCAAACCGCTCGCGTAGGCCTGGCAGGTCGGAGCGCTATTGCACGCTCGCGAAGTTGTCGGAGGCAACCGGCATCTCGGTCAGCACGCTGTCGCGGTTGGAATCACGCCAGCGCAAGCCGACCTCGAGTTGTTGCTGCCGATCGCCCGGGCTCGCCAGGTGCCGCTGGACGAGCTGGTGGGCGCACCACCGGTTGGTGACCCGCGGGCGCGGCTCAAGCCGATCAGGCGCCACGACGCGACGATCGTGCCGCTTACTGGGCCGCCCGGCGGCCTGCAGGCGTACAAGATGGTCATCGACGCCACCCGCACCCGGCCAGATCCACGGACGCACGAGGGCTACGAGTGGCTCTACGTGCTCAGCGGCAGGCTGCGGCTCGTGCTCGCCGATCACGACATCGTGCTCGAGACCGGTGAGGCAGCCGAGCTCGACACCCGCCTGGCGCACTGGTTCGGCAGCACAGGCGACGCGCCCGTCGAGATCCTCAGTCTCTCGGGCCGCAGGGCGAGCGCATGCACGTCCGGGCCCAGCCGCGCGGACGCTGATCGGCCGGATGGATGTGGCCATCACCCGATCTTGCTATACCTCAGGTCGAAGTCGTACTCCCACGTCGAACCATCCTCCGACGCCTCCCACCTGCCGTTGATCGTCCGGCCGTCGTCCTCGAAGTCGCCGGTGAAGCGTTGGTGGAAGCCCGGCGCCTCTCGCCAGATCTCCAGATGGCCGTCTTCTAGCGTCATCTGGTAGACGCGGTACACGCCTCGGGAATCGGCGTAGAGCCGAGTGAACGTGTTTGCGGAATCGTCCAGGCCGGTCAGCCAATCGGCGCTGGTAGGCGCGTGCGTCGCCCACCCCTCCGGTGCGTCCTCGGTTACCTCACCCGCCTCTTGATGCTCGGCAAGAAACGATTCGCCGCCGAGCCACCTGAAAGCCGTCCGCCCTCCGGCGACCCGGCGGCCCCTGATCGAGACGTCAGTCCGCCACTCGCCGACGAACGCGTCCAGCCGCTTGAGCAGATTCGAGCTTGCTTCGGGCATCGTCTCGTCCCTCCAATCGCGATGGGACGTTAATACAGACCACGCCGCGCCCCCGAACTCATCGCCTGTGATCACAACGTGCCCGGCGCGACCCTGTTCCGGACGTTCGACACGTGGGTATGCTCTCCGGTGGTCACCGCCATGAGTTGGCAGAGGCGCTCAATTGATGTTCATGTGGGTCCGACGTAGAAGGCATTTGTGATGCCAGTACGCTCATCCGGTTTCCTGCACGTGGTGGGCACCCGTATGGGTATAAGCGTTTACGACGAGCGCTGCGTCTCGGCGTCAAAGCGGAACACCTCCGTGGGTGGATACGAAATCCGAGGCGGATGAATCTGAGTCGGCACGGCGATCTGCGCCGCTGGTAGCTCATCGGTCAGGTTGTGTACGGCCGCAGCGGATACGCAGCACACAACGCCCGAGGGGCCCGGTAAGCCACTGCCAGCAGGTCGGGATAGCTTGCCGGCGGCGCATCCGCGCGGCGGAAGACGCCGCGCGAGAGCTCGATGAAAACAAGATCAGAATTCTCGGGTGGAGCTAAGGGGTATTCGAACCACAGAGGATGATACAGTGGCACGTCCCAGCCGACCTGCGGCGATAACGCTCTGACCTGCGTCGACGCCGTGTCTGCTTGGTGGACAGACGTTGACACTCATGGACATGGATTGACATAATGAGTGGCACGTTGGTGGCACGAGAACGCTCAGGGGAGGCTCGGTGGACACTCAGCGACGGGACTTCGGCAACGTCCGCAAGTTG
>JASLBX010000385.1 GCA_030146385.1 Jiangellaceae bacterium
CCGCGCCGAACACGACGAAACGGTCGAATCCGCGGGTGAACCACCGGTCGTGGGTGACCGCAAGCACCGTCCCGTCGAACGCCGCCAGCCCTTCTTCCAGCGCCTCGGCGGACACCAGGTCCAGGTTGTCGGTCGGCTCGTCGAGCAGGAGCAGCGTCGCGCCCGATAGCTCGAGCAGCAGGATCTGGAACCGCGCCTGCTGGCCACCGGACAGAGAGTCGAATGTCTGCTCCGCCGCATACGCGAGCTCGTACCGGTCCAGCGTCCGGCTCGCCTCCTCGCGCGGCATGCCCCGGCGGTGCCCGTCCCCACGGTGCAAGATTTCCAGCAGCGTGCGTCCCGCCAGCTCAGGGTGCTCATGCGTCTGGGCGAACCAGCCGGGACGCACGCGAGCACCGAGCCGGGCCAGCCCGGTGTGGGCCACCGGAACCACCGGCGTGTCGTCCACCGGCCGGTGCTCGGGCTCCGGATCAGACCCGCCTGCGGCCAGCAGCCGCAGGAAATGTGACTTGCCGGACCCGTTCGACCCCAGCACCGCGACCCGGTCGCCGTACCAGACCTCCAAGTCGAATGGTCGCATCAGGCCGGTGAGCTCGAGCTGCTCGCAGATCACAGCTCGCTTGCCCGTCCGGGCACCCCGCAGCCGCATCCGTACGTCCTGCTCACGCGGTACGGCCTGCGGCGGACCGGCTTCCTCGAACTTGCGCAAGCGGGTCTGCGCGGCCTGGTAGCGGGACGCCATGCCGTCGTTGTAGGCGGCCTTCTGCTTGAGCATCAGGACGAGCGCCTTGAGCTTGGCGTGCTGCTCGTCCCACCGTCGGCGCAGCTCCTCCAGCCGCGCGAACCGGTCCTGGCGGGCCTGGTGGTAGCTCTCGAAACCGCCGGGATGCACCCAGGCGGTATTGCCCGCCGCACCCAGCTCGACCGTCACGACATGCGTCGCGGTACGGGCCAGCAGCTCCCGGTCGTGGCTGACGTACAGGATGGTCTTGGCGGAGTCCGCGATCCGCTCCTCCAACCACCGCTTGGCCGGGACGTCAAGGAAGTTGTCCGGCTCGTCCAGCAGCAGCACTTCGTCCGGCCCGCGCAGCAGCGCCTCGAGCACCAGCCGTTTCTGCTCCCCGCCGGAGAGGGTCTCGATAGCCCGCCACCGGCAGCGTTCGTACGGGACGCCCAGCGCCGCCGTCGTGCAGACGTCCCACAGCACTTCGGCTTCGTAGCCGCCGGCGTCGGCCCACTCGGCGAGCGCCGCGGCATAGGCCAGCTGGGTGGGTTCATCCTCGCGCTCCATCATTGCGATCTCGGCGGCGTCAAGCGCGGCGGCCGCCGTCCGCACCCGTGGCGGAGCCACCGAAAGCAGCAGGTCGCGGATGTTCGTGGGCACCGGGCCACCGGGCCACCCGCGAGCGACGAACTGGCGCATCACGCCGAGCCCGCCCGAGCGGACCACGGCACCCGAGTCCGGCGCGAGGTCGCCGGCGATGATCCGCAGCAGCGTCGTCTTACCCGAGCCGTTGGCCCCGACGAGCGCCACCTTCGCGCCGTCCCCCACGCGGAAGGAGATGTCGTCGAGCAGTACCCTCCCGTCGGCGAGGGTGTACGTGACGGCATTCAGGTCGGCATGGCCCATGGCCATCAGTGTCCGGTATGTCGGCCACACCGCGCGAGCGAGTTTCTCGTCCAGGCATGTCGCTCGCTTGTACTACATCATTCACGGGTTGTTCAGCGTGGGTACCACCACCTGGACCTCCTGGCGACCAGACTGATGCCCGTGACGACCAGCCATGAGCGCACCATCGTGGTCCGGTACCAGCCCCACGCGACGGACGGATGGCCGTGGTCGGTTACGCATGAAGGTGAGACGACCGTTCTGACGATCACGGATCTCGACGATTCGTCGATCGGCATCGTCCTTCGTGCGCTCGCTCGAGCCAGTGGTAGCGAGTCCGACCCGTCCGGCCGCCTCGAACGCGAGCTCGCCGCTACCTGACCACGGCCGTCGGAGGCCACCCCTGCATCGCAGGCGGCGGCAAAATCATGGTGCCAGTCGGCGGCAGGCGCTAGGGTGTCTCCACCATTTGCATGTGGGGGGCACAGATGGCACGCAACGGGCCGTTGTACACGCTGCTGTCCGGGGGCGTATTGGCCGTCGGGCTGCTCATCGCGGCGATGGTCGCGACACCCGACGAGACGTCCGCCGAGGCGGCGGCCGAGAACCCGGAGCCTGCTGCCGAAGCGACCGAGACGCAGGCGGCCGACCAGCCCACACCTGAAACAACGGTCGAGCCCACCACCGAGCCAGCGCCGACCCCCACCGAGACCGAGCCGGCGGAGTCCGTCACGTACGTGGGTTACGTCGACGGCGGCGGGGCGTCCGTGGCCGTCATCGTGACCAGTGACGAGGCGATCGCGTACGTCTGCGACGGCACCGCGGTCGAGGCGTGGCTGGACGGCAGCACCGAGGGCAACGAGCTTGATCTGACCGGCGATCGCGGATCCGTGACCGGCACCTTCGACGACGTGACGGCCACCGGCACGGCCACGGCGGACGAGGAGACCTGGACGTTCACGATCGAGGCGGTCGACCCGCCGGACGGGCTGTACCGGTTCGCCGACACCATCGCCGGCGGGGCCGAGGTCGTCGGTGGCTGGATCGTCCTGCCCGACGGCTCACAGGTCGGCGCGCTGAATGTGGATGGCCAGACCCAGCCGGCGCCCGCGCTCGACGCGGAGTCCGGCCAGGTCACGGTCGACGGGACGATCGTCGAGCCGGAGCGGCTGGGCTGACAGGAGGCGAATGATGACCACGCAGCAAGCACTGCCGGAGCGGCTTACCCCGGCGCTTCTCGTCCCCGTCCTTGTCGGCTCGGCGGTCGCCGTGGTGCTCGGCGTGTACGGCGGGCTGCACACGCCAACCGGAGTCGCCGTCAACCTGGCCGGCTTCTCGGGTCCGCTTGAAGCGAAGGTGTGGGTGGCGTCCGTGGCCCTGCTCTTCGCCCTGGTTCAGGTGAGCTCGGCACTGGTGATGTACGGGAAAATGCCGGGCGTCGCGCCGCCGGCCTGGATCGGCGGGCTGCACCGGTGGTCGGGCCGGGCCGCGTTCCTGCTCGCCGTGCCAGTGGCCGTCCACTGCCTCTACGCGGTCGGCTTCCAGACGTTCTCCGCGCGGGTCTTCGTCCACTCGGTGCTCGGCTGCGCGTTCTTCGGGGCGTTCACCGTCAAGATGCTCGGCCTGCGCCGCGACGGCCTGCCGGGTTGGGCACTTCCGGTGCTGGGTGGCACAGTGTTCGCGCTACTGGTGGGGCTGTGGTGGACGTCGTCCCTGTGGTTCTTCACGACGATCGGCGTGCGGTTCTAAGGAGGCTTCTGTGACGGCTCAGACCCCGCGGCGGACGGTACTGGTTGCTGCCGCATCCGGCGCTGCCGCGCTGGCCGGGTGCACGGTGTACGGACGGGACGACGACGCGGCAGCCGGGCCGGACGAGCCGTCCACGCAGCCGGACGAGGCCGGCGGAGAGTCCGGCGGCGAGGTCCTGACCGCGACGAGCGAAGTCGAGGTCGGTGGCGGCGTCATCCTGGGAGAGAGCGGCGTGGTCGTCACCCAGCCGAGCAGCGGCGAGTTCAAAGGCTTCAGCTCCACCTGCACGCACCAGGGCTGCACCGTATCGTCGGTCAGCGACGGGACGATCAACTGCGCGTGCCACGGCAGCAAGTTCTCCATCGAGGACGGTTCCGTCGTCCAAGCGGCGTCGGGGCTGACGCCGGACGCGCAGGCACCGCTGCCGGAGGTCCCCATCAGCGTGGACGGCGATTCGATCCTTGCCGGGTAGTCGGTGGTGCCCGGTACCGTCCTCATCCATGGCCGCCTGGAATGAATTCGTCGAGGAAGCCCCGCGCATAGCCGAGGTGTTCGTCCGCCGGCATGCTGCGACGGGCAATCTCTGCATGCTGGCCACGATTCGGTCCGACGGGTACCCCCGGATCAGCCCGATGGAGCCCCGGATCTTCGAGGGACGTCTTGTTCTCGTCGGCATGCCGAACACCACTAAGTTCCGAGACCTCGAGCGCGACCCTCGATTCTGTCTGCACACGGCCACCCTTGATCCCCACGTGGGCGACGGCGACGCCAAGCTGTGGGGTGAGGTACAGAACCTGCAGGATGAGGACTTTCATCAGCGGTTCGCCGCTGCTCTGTTCGAGGAGACGGGCTTCGACCTCCGCGGGCAGCGGTTTGATCCCTTCTACGTCGCCGACCTCACCGGTGGGTCGTCCGTGGTGATCGAGGACAACAAGTTGAAGATCGCAATCTGGATACCCGACGAAGGAGAACGGGTCGTAGAAAAGACGTGACGCCGCGGGGTTGTGCCGGCCGAACCGGCCAATCCCGCGGCGTACACGACAAGGGTGGAGGTGCCGGGAATCGAACCCGGGTCCTTCGACGCTCCTCCAGGGCTTCTCCGGGCGCAGCCTGCTATGTCTCTACTCGGCTCCGGTGATCACACAGGCAAGTTCACCGTGACGAGCCCAGTCGCGTACATGTCCCCACCGGTCCCGCGACCGTACCGGCGGGTGAGCCTCCTAGCTGATGCCGATCACCGGGTCGGAAGCATCCCCGGGTCGACAGACTTCCTTACTCTGCCTTAGGCGGCGAGAG
>JASLBX010000414.1 GCA_030146385.1 Jiangellaceae bacterium
CGTAGCCCCAGCGCGGGAAGTCGCAGTGGTTGCCGGGCAGGCCCCGGAAGATCGGAGCCAGGTCGGCGTCGGCGGTGTGGGTTTCGAAGCAGACCGTGTATCCGCCGTCGAGGTTCTCCAGGCGAACCTCGAGGCCGTCGAGGCGGATGGTTTCCGACGCGGTGTCGCGGGAGACGTGCGGCATGATGCCCTCCGGTATTGGGTTGGTGCCCGCTGATCGGGTTCAGTGACGACGCTAGGGCGCGCGGTCGCGCACCGCGTCGGTCCAACCACCCAAGTGCGCCTCGGCCGACGGCTGGGTGATTCCACCCAATCAGTGCCGGGAGGTCAGACGAGCTCGTGTTCGTAGGCGTAGGCGGTGGCAGCCGCGCGCGACGGCACGCCGAGCTTGGTGAGTATGCCGCTGACGTGCCGGTCCACCGTGCGCTCGCTCAGCATGAGCTCGGCCGCGATCGCCTTGTTGGTGGCGCCCGTGGACAGCATCCGCAGGACCTGCAGCTCGCGCGGGGTCAGGCCGTGGGAACCGCGGGCCGCACTACGCCGACCGAGCCCGCGAACCGTGGCCAGGTCAGTCGCCGCGCCGAGCCTGTCGAACACCTCCTCGGCCGCGGCGAGTTCGAGGTCGGCGGAGTCGTGATCGCCCAACGCCCGGCAGGCCAGCCCGAACAGCACTCGAGCCCGCGCCAGTTCGAACGGCGCGTCGAGGTCCTGCCACCTCCCCACCGCATCACGCAGGTGCGCCAGGGCCGCCGAGGCGTCACCTTCGGCCAGCTCGACGGCGCCCTGAGCGGTCGAGACCATGGCAGCGAGCAGGTCGCTACGAAATGTCGCCGCGATCTGTGCGAGTTCTCCACACGCGTCGCGCGCGGCGTCGGTGTCGCCGACAGCGAGCACGATCTCCACATAGCCGGGCAGGAGCCGCGATCGGAGCATCGGGTCTTGCCGCTCGCCGACCAGTCTGCCCGCGGCGGCGACCGCGTCATCCGTCCGGCCCTGGGCCAGGCGCAGCAGGGCCAGCCCAGGCTGGGGTTCACAGCCGAACCGGCTCGCTTCCCGGTAGGCCGTCTCGGCCTGCCCGAGCTCGCCGCGGAGCCGGTGTAGCTCCGCCTTCCGGTAGTAGGCCGCGCCGATCGCCCGCTGGACCCGCGGGTCGGCCAGCCACTCGCAGGCACGCTGCGCCTCCGCCATCGCCTCGTTCCATGCACCGCGCAACTGCAGGATCTCGGCGCGGTGGATCAGGCACTGGCCGCGGTAGGGCACCAGCGACGGCTGGCGGTCGCACCAGCGAGCCAGCTCGGCGGTCCACGTTTGCGAGCGGGTGAGCTCGAAGACCTCCTGACACCCGTCGATCACCGTGCAGTACGCGTCGCCGACGGCGATGGCGGACAGCTCGCCCCCGGTCACCGCCAGCATCGCCTCGTCGAGCAGGGCCAGCCCCGCCCCGATCTTCCCGAGGTAAATTTGACAGCGACCCAGCCCGATCCTGGCCAGCGTCGTCAGCTCCGCATCGCCGAACCGCGCGCCGATCTCGACGGCGCCGGTGAACGCGGCTGCACCAGCTGGCGCGTCACCGGAGAACGTGGCCCGCAGCCCGCCGAGATAACGCAGGTGGCCGTGCTCGACGCAGTCGATCCCGGCGTCGTCGAGTAGCCGCTGCGCCTTGTCGATCCACCCTCCGCCGAGCGTCATCTGGCCGTTGTTCAGCAGCCCGAACGCCAGCCAGAACGCGGCCCGCACCGCTCGGGCCGGATCCCCGGCACGCTCCCACGCGCGGTACGCCCGCGCCCACACGTCGACGCTCTCGCCGTCCTCGCCTACCAGCCAGGCGGCCTGGGCAAGCCGTTCGAGATCCGCACCATGCAGGGGTTCCGCAGCCTCTGCGGCCGAGAGCTCCGCATAGGCGTCCGCCCACGCCCTGCGGGTGAAGGCTGACCGACCCCGTTCAATCGCACCGGCCATGAAGCCAGTCTCGGCCACCAGCGATTCCGCCGCTACTGCCTACGACCCGAGCCGGTCTCCGGACGGCGGCATGATGGTGCGTTTCGAGCGTTCCCCCCAAGTCTGCATGCCTATGCAGCACTTACAGACGCGAAGTCGGCCAGGACGGGTCGTTGTGGCCCCGATTTTCCTTCAAGGTCACGGTCGTGACGACGGTCATCATGGCTCTGGGTCCTCGCGTCTCGGACATTCCTTGTTATGGGTGTGCCCAGGTACGACAGCAGTACGCTTGTTACGTTGGGAACGACCAGCTGGCTCAGCCTCGGACCACCAGGATCGGGCGGGATGCCACGGAACGGACACCGACGGTGCTGGGGGGACCCGTTGAGTGTGAACCCCATCGCCACCCCACGGGTTCTGATCATTGCCCTCGGCTCCACCCGGCGAGAAGATGGACCATGGCAGATCTGACGGGAGCGGCGACCTTCCGAACCTCCGCGGAGGCATACGACCGGCACATCGGCCGCTACGGGCCAGCGCTGGCCCGGGCGCTCGTCGAGGCGGCGCACGTGTCCGCCGGCCAGCGAGCACTCGACGTCGGCTGCGGCCCGGGCGCGCTCACGGCAGCGCTTTCCGAGGTGCTCGGCACTGACCAGGTAAGCGCCATCGATCCCTCCGAGCCGTTCGCCGAGGCCTGCGCGCGGCGCCTCCCCGGCGTCGACGTGCGCATTGGGAGCGCGGAGGCCCTCCCCTTCGCCGACCACTCGTTCGATGTGACCCTGGCCCAGCTCGTCGTCAACTTCATGAACGATCCGCGGGCGGGTGTTGGCGAGATGCGACGGGTGACGCGACCGGGCGGAATCGTCGCCGCGGCGGTGTGGGACTACGCGGCCGAAATGACGGTCCTGCGTCGTTTTTGGGACGCTGCGGTCAGACTCGACCCGGACGTGGCAGATCGCGACGAGGGCCGCTCCATGCCTTACTGCACCCCCGCGGAACTGCAGGAGCTCTGGCGCCACGCAGGGCTCGTTGAACCGGCAATCTCAGCGATCATAGTCGACGCGGAGTACAGCGGCTTCGAAGATCTGTGGCAGTCGCTCGAGCACGGCTCCGGTCCGTCGACCGCCCACGCCGCCTCCCTCCCGCCCGATCGCCGCGCCAAACTGCGGGAAGAGCTTCGCCGCCGCCTCGACGTCGGCGAAGAGCCGTTCCAGCTCACCGCCCGCGCCTGGAGCGTGGTCGGCACGGCGCCCTGAGCTACCGCCGTCGCACGTAGCAGCGCCATCCCGACCAGCATCGACCCATGATCGCGTAGGAGGTAGCCATGGCCACATTCCCGGACCGACTGCCCCACGGAAGTGGTGCGTCCATGCGCATCGACCGGACTCGACTGCTGCTAGCCACTCGCGAGTCGATGACGGTCGACGACGTTGCAACGCTCCTTGTACCGGCGCGTCTCGCCCTCGAGGACGCTGGCGAGGAACCGGATGGGCGGCGTATGGCTCGGGTCAACCATACCGACACGAGGTTCTGGGTCCGGTCGGCAGACCGCGAGCCGCTCGACGATCAGCGGGTGTCCCTCGTGTGGGAGATCCTTGGCGACGTGCTTGCGTGGATCGGGCCGGTCTACGTTCTCTCGGGGGGTCTCGAGCGCCGTTATGGTGCGCCGACGCTGGTCGGGGTCAACGTCGTTCGTCCGGTGGGGCGCTGCACGTTGACCCCTCGGGCGCGCCGGCGCTTCGGGGCGGCTATCGAGGCCACGCCGGAGGCTGCTGGGGCGGGGCGTAGCGTGGCTAGTGCGGGTCCGGGCTGTGGCTGATCCGACGTGCCGACGAGCGGGTCAGGTCGGCCGCGCTGGATGTGAGTGTCGCCCCGCAGTGCCCTCCCGGGCCCGCCTCAGCTGCACGATCTCGCCGGGCGGCGGCGGCTTTCCGACGTGGTGTACCGGCAACTCCTCGCCGACGTATCGCCCACCACTTAGATTCTCGCTACGGGGACGAGGCGCGAGCTCGCTGGAGGACACTGCGCTCCACGTTCGGTGTAGGCATGCACGTGCCCGGGTCATCCCGCTGGGCCTGCTCGAATCACACCGCGGACCTGGTCCAGCGAGATTCCTGGTTCCAATTCGGTCATCCACCAAGTGGCGCCAGCCTCGGCGTAACGGCCGACATCGCTGCCGGGACGAAGCTCGACGGCGATGTCAAAAGGCGCCGGGTTATCGCCGCGCAGGTCGCGGACTGCCGCCACGGCTTGCGCGAACTCATCCACACCTTCGAGGTTGACCGGGAACAAGCCGTCGTAGCGGGCCCCCCGGCGCAGTGGCTTGACGTTGCCTGGGAACGCCGCGGCCCACACCGGTATCGGCGGCCGTTGCACCGGCCGAGTCAGGAACTGAACATCATCGACGAGGTAGTGCTTGCCGCGATGGTCGACCGGCTCGCCGGACCAGGCCGCCACAGGGATCGCGAGTACCTCGTCGAGCATCTCGCCCCGCGCTCGATCATCGACCTGCTCCCCGGTCTTGGAGAACTCGCCAGCGAACTGGTCCCCGCCCAGACCCACGCCGAGGATGAGGCGGCCACCGCTGAGCCGATCCAGCGTCGCGGTTTCCCTCGCCACCTTGGCCGGGCGCCGGCGCGCAAGCGGGGTGACCATCGGGCCCAGCATCACCTCTTCGGTCGCGGCCGCGATCGCCGCCAAGGTGATCCACGGATCGGCCACTTGCTTTATCGGCTCACGCCAGCGCAGCTGATCCCACACATACACCCCATGCCAGCCCCGCTCCTCCGCATCGGCGGCCAGCCGCGCCACTGGCAATCCCTGGAACCGTGGAGACTCCAGTTAGTGGCTGGTGCTGTCTGTCAAACCCCCGGGTAGCTGCCTTTAACGGCGCTGGAGCGGCGGTGTCCAGGGCTGGCCGGAGGCCTGTCCCGCAGGGACGCGCAGCGCCCTGGAGGCCGCCGTGGAGGCCCCGTACGCTGTCCAGCTCCCGGGTGGTGATCACGCCGCCTCCGCCAGCTGGCTGGCTTGTGCCTGTTCGTAGGCCACCGGCGAGATCATGCCGATGGTGCTGTGCCGACGGTCGGCGTTGTACTCCTCGATGTACCCGGCGATTGCCCGGCGGGCCTGCGTGCGGGTACCGAACCGCTGATCATCGAGTAGCTCGAGCTCGAGGGTCGAGTTCCACGACTCCGCGGCCGCATTGTCCAGGGCTTATTCGGCTAATGATCTTGGTCTTGTGGTGTTGGCCGGTTAATTTCAGTCTTTTCGAGACGCGAGTCGTCGGAGTTGGGTCCGTGCTCCTGGACGCGGGCTTCGTTTTCAACGAGGTCGCGGTGGGTGCAGGGCCTGTAACTGCGCCGCTTGTGCGCG
>JASLBX010000420.1 GCA_030146385.1 Jiangellaceae bacterium
ACCGCGTGCGTGCCCAGCACCACGGTCACCTGCCTTACCAGCCTGGGAACCGGTCTCGTTCCCGGGCGGCACGGGTTGCTCGGCTACACCACGCGCAAGCCCGGCACGACGACGACGCTGTTCAACGCGCTGAAGTGGGACGAGCACAAGGACGTCGACCCGCGGGCGTACCAGCCGCATCCGACGGCGTTCGAGCGTGCGGCGCGAGCCGGTGTCGCCGTCACGGTGCTCGGCCAGCGCAAGTTCAGCAAGTCCGGGCTGACGACCGCGGCGCTGCGCAGTCCCGGATTCGCCATCGCGGACAGCCTGGGCGAGCGGGTCGCGCTCGCGGCCGCCGCGCTCGAAGACGCCCCCGAGCCTGCCCTGGCCTACGTCTACGACGGCGACCTCGACTTCACCGGTCACCAGCGCGGCTGGCGATCTGCGTCGTGGCGGCACCAGCTGGTGCTGCTGGACCGGTTCGTCGAGGAGCTGTACGTCACGCTTCCGGCCGGCACGGTGCTGCTCGTGACGGCCGACCACGGCATGGTGGACGTCGCACGGGAGCAGCGGATCGACGTCGACAAGATCGCGGCACTGCGCGACGGGGCCGCCCTCGTGGGCGGCGAGGCCCGGTTCCGACACGTGTACGCGGCCGACGGTGCGGCGGACGATGTCCTGGCGGCGTGGCGCGATGTACTCGGGGCGCGGGCCACCGTCCTTCTGCGGGAGGACGCGATCTCCCAAGGTTGGTTCGGCGCCGTCGAAGCCCGCGTCGCGGACCGTATCGGCGACGTGGTGGCCAGTATCGATGGCGACTGCGCCGTGGAACACCGCAGCGCCTTCCCGATCGAGGCGAAGCTGGTCGGGCTGCATGGCGCCCGTAGTGCGGACGAGATGCTGGTGCCGCTGCTGACGCAGCCGTGCTAATCAGATTTGTCGCGCCGGCCGAACATGATCTCCTCCCAGCTCGGCACGCTGGGACGCTTGGAGCGCGACCGCTTCGACCGCGCCCTGCGCTCGTCCTGCTGGGCGGGCGCGACGTCGCCGCCCGCAGCGCGCGCTGCGACGGGCTCCTGAGGCTCGGCGACTTCCTCGACTTCGACGCGGCTGGCGATGTCGGAGAGCCGGAGGCGGTCGCTCGAAGGCTCCTCGGAATCGCGGGCCCATGGGTCGGGACGCTCATCGCGGGCCGGCGGCCGCCGCTCGTGCGTCCGGCGTGCGTCGTACGTCGACCGCTGGCCGGCTATCGGCACGGGGACGGTCGGCTCGTTGTCGGCATCGTCGGCGTCGTCCGGCAGATCAAGGACACCCGGTCCGTCGACGATGACCGGCGAGTCGTCCGGATCGGAGACCACCGACAGCCGGGCCGGCCCCGCGGGCGCGGGAGGCTCCGGAGCAGGCTCGGGGGCCTGGACGCGCTCGCCCGCGACCGCCCGTGCTTCGTCGTTGTCGGGCACCACCGAACGTCCGGTCGGTTCGAAGGTGAACCGGGCCTCTCGCTCGTTCTCCTGCGACTGCCAGCGGCTGCAGACGACCCAGCGCCCGTCATCGCGCCGCCAGGCGTCCCACTCGACGGACTCCGGGTCGACGTCGAAGCTGCTGACCCACTCGGCGACGGCCTCCTGGAGCGGACGGTTCGGCGACTCGTTGCTCACTCGCCGGATGATCGCCTGCTGGGCCCGGCCGGTGATGTGCTCACGCTCGGCGAGGACCGGGCCCGCGAACCGCATGACGCGATCGAGCGGGACACCCGCGGCGGCCGCCACCGACTCGACGCTCTCACCGGAGCGCACCCGGGCCTGGATGTCGCGTGGCCTCAGTTGGCTGTCCATCTGAATCTCCAACTGCCCCAGCCGCGCACGGTCGCCGCGGATGGCCGCGTGCAGGCGCTCGTCGAGGGGCAGCGACATAGGGGTCTCGTCGCCTTCACAACGGAGGATCAGGTGCGTGCCGTCGTCGCTCATGGCGACGAGTCGCAGCTTGCGCATCCCCGGGCCTCCTACTACTGGCTAGCCTCTATCGTTACCCCGGGCGGCGGGCTGACCAAGCCGCCACGCCGCGCACCCTAGCGTTCGACCCGTTCACGGACACCTTTCGCCGGACGATCGACGGCGACGCCCACCAGGCAGGCTAGCGCCGCCAGCACACCGCACCCGAACGCCACGAGGTAGGTATCCGACCCGCCGATCCGGTCGATGATCGGGCCAGCGAAGGCCGCGCCGGCCGCGGCGCCCACCGTGATGGCGGTGGACGCCCACGCGAGGCCCTCTGTGACCCGGCTCGCCGGAACCGCGGCCTGGACCAGGGAGAACCCGGCGATGAGGGTCGGCGCGATCGCAAAGCCGGCGACGAAGACGGCAGCGAACAGCACCGGGAGACTCCCCACGAACGCAAGCGGCAGCACGGCCACGGCCAGCGCGGCCTGCCCCACGACGAAGCGCCGCCGAGACGACACCTTCCAGTGGATTGCCCCTGACGTCAGCCCGGCGATCAGGCTTCCGGCGGCGAACATGGCCAGCGCCGGGCCGGCCGCCGCAGTAACGCCAAACTCCTCGGCGACGGCGACGGTGCTCAGCTCGACGGTGCCGAAGATGGCGCCCATGAAGACGAATGCCGCAACGGTCCAGGTCAGCGTCACCATGGGCAGGCGGTCGCGACGACCGGTGGTG
>JASLBX010000428.1 GCA_030146385.1 Jiangellaceae bacterium
CGGATGTGGTGGAGACGGGACCCAGGCTGCCGGACGGGACGCCCTTTCCCACGACCTACTACCTGACTTGCCCGCGCGCGACGGGTGCGGTCTCGACGCTAGAGGCCAGTGGGCTGATGCGGGAGATGACGGACCGGCTCGCTGACGATCCGGAGCTGGCTCGCGCGTACGAAGACGCGCACCGGGACTACTTGCGCCGGCGGGAGGAGATCGCGGACGTGCCCGAGATCGCCGGTGTGTCCGCGGGCGGGATGCCGACTCGGGTCAAGTGCCTGCACGCCCTCGTCGCGCACGCGCTTGCGGCCGGACCGGGCGTCAACCCGTTCGGCGACGAAGCGGTCGCGGCCCTGCCGCCATGGTGGGACGCCGGCCCCTGCGCCTAGTTTTTGCGACTTGTCCGGCCGGACAGGTCGACAAGCTGCACCGTCGACGCTGTCCGGCCGGACAAATTGCGTCAGGACTCCACGGTTACGACAGTCTTGCCCTGTGCGTGTCCTTCGCCCTGGCGAGCGAGCGCGTCGGCGGTCTCCGCGAGCCCGTACGTGCGCTCGATGACGGGCGTAATCGCGCCGGTCTCGATCAGTCGCGTGAGCTCGGCAAGGTCGTCCGGGTTCGGCTTCGCCATGAAGATCTTGGCTTTCGGGCTGCGGCGCAGCGACGACATCGCGACCCGGAAGATGAACGGCAGCGGGCCGAGCACATCGCCGCCCGGCATGCCCGTCGAGGCAATGTAGACCCCGTCTGGCCCCAACACCCGCTGGTAGGCCGACACAGAATGGTTGCCGACGAGGTCGAAGATGACGTCGTAAGACTGCTCGCCTCGGGTGAAGTCTTCGTGGGAGTAGTCCACGGTGTCGTCTGCGCCGATCGACTGCACCAGGTCGACATTGCGGGTACTGCACACGCCGGTGACGTGCGCGCCCAGCGACTTAGCGACCTGGACGGCGAACGTGCCCACGCCACCAGAGGCACCGTTGACCAGCACCCGGTGGCCGGCCCGGACTCCTCCGACGTCGCGTATCCCCTGCAGAGCCGTGATCCCGGCGAGGGGGACGGCTGCCGCCTCCGGGAAACCGAGATTGGCCGGCTTGAGCGCCAGGATCTCCTCGCGGGCCGTGGCGTATTCCGCGTACGCGCCGGCGGGCAGTTCGCCGTACACCTCGTCGCCCGGCTTGAAGCGGGTGACCTGGGAGCCGACCGCCTCGACTGTTCCGGACACGTCCTTCCCCGGGATCTGGTGCTTCGGCCGCCTTAAGCCGAACATGGGTCGGAGTACGTACGGGCGACCGACGAGCGTGAACCAGTCCGCCGGGTTCACCGACGACGCGCGCACCCGCACGAGCACTTCGTCGTCTCCAGGCTGCGGCCGGTCGGCTTCGCGGAACTCCAACGACTCGCTGGGCGGGCCATACCGGTGCTGGACAATCGCCTTCATGATCACTCCGTCTGTTGTTTACACTGTAAATATACATCGTAAGCTACGCTGGCATCCGCGTGCTCGTCAAGATGGGAGAACCGCAGGGTGCCTGAGTCCCGCCAAACACGTCCGAATCGTCGTCCGCCGCTGAATCGAGATCGAGTGCTCGACGCGGCCGTCGCATTAGCGGACGCCGAAGGCATCGATGCGCTGACCATGCGCCGGCTCGGCCGAGAGCTCGGCGTGGAGGCCATGGCGCTGTACAACCACGTGGACAACAAGGACGGCCTGCTCGACGGCATGCTGGATCGCGTCGCCGACGAGATTGAGCTGCCTGATAGCGGCCCGGACTGGCAACACGGTGCGCGGCGGCGGGCGATCTCGGCGCACGCCGTGCTGATGCGGCACCCGTGGGCAGCAGCGGTGTGGACCTCGCGGCTCAGCCCAGGGCCGGCGCGAATGCGCTACATGGACAGCGCTCTGCGCAGCCTGCGCGAGGCGGGATTCCCGCCCGCTCTGCTCGATCGCACCTTTCACGCGATCGAGAATCACATCGTCGGCCACGCCATGCAGGCGCTAGGTTTCCCGCTTGACCGCAATCAGATGGAGGAGATGGGCGAACGCATCCTGCGCTCGTTTCCGGTCAAGGAGTACCCCGACCTGGCCGCTCACATCCGCTACCACGTCGAACTCGAGGACCCCGACGGCGAGGACGAGTTCGAGTTCGGGCTTGACCTGATCCTCGACGGCCTTGAGCGGATGCGCGACGAGCTCTGATGGACGCCCTGCTCGAACGGCCGCGCGTCGTCATCTGAGTGCGATCTTTCACGGTACTTCGTCGACTGACACCTGCATCACGACGGCTCAGCGAGTGAATATACTGTTCCGCGTCGCTCGCCGTGTCGCACTAGGCCTCCCGACTCGACCAGTGCATTCAGCCTGCGCAGAATGATCTCGCGATCTGCGCCAGTGGCGTCACGAGCCTTCTCGTTCGTGATCGGGCCAGTGGCGGCGAGTTCAAGGATCACCGTATCCAGTTCCTCGGGAGTTAGCCCCCGGACGGGAGAGGGCGTCAGACTTCGGGCGAGGGTGTACTGGGCTCCGCCACGAATGCCATGCTGCGTGAGAAGACCACGATCACGTAGGTCGGTAAGGAGACGACGCGCCGCGACGCTATCGATGCCCAGTGCGGTCCGCGCTCGGGCGTTCGTCAGACTTCCCTCTCGGGCAGCGAGCAGAAGAAGCCGTCGTTCGTCAGGACTGATCGATTGATCGCTTTCCAGGCTTAGCAGCCATGCCCGCTCTTCCGATGTGATCGTGCTTTCCGTGCTGAGTGTGACGGTTACAGAGGTTCCATCATCAACGAACTTGGGCGCTGCGAGCAGGTGTGCCGCCATTGCGTCTTCCATGACGTCCACCCCACGTCCTGCGTCTTCGGCTAGACCAAACCTGCGGAGCGTGTTAATGATCGCTACGTTGCGTGGAGCGTTCTGTTCGCGGATGTTCTCGACTGTTACCGGTTCGGGCAGCGGTCCAGGCGAGGTAATAACGACTCGTCCAGGGCGCACTTCGATCCGGACCGGTCTGCGTGCGTCTTCGTAGGTACGGTGCGCGACTGCGTTGGAGATCGCTTCACGAAGCACCTCGGGCGGCAGCCGTGGAATCTCGTGGCGTTGCGTCCCAATGACGACGAGGTCTATTCCGAGCTCATCGAGGACGGTGTGGGTTGCACGCCGCACTTGCTCGGGCAGCGGGCCACCGATGGCCTGCCGTTTGTCGTAGCGCGTTGACTCGTCCCGGTACCGAAACAACTCGATGTGGTACTTGTGCTGGTCGGTGGAAGGATCCTCGAGGAGGTAAAGGCTTCCGGCGACAGTCAGGACGGTGCGCCGTGCTTCATGGGTGGCGAGTCCCTTCTCCACTAGCCGGTCGGTCAGCGTGTCCTCATTGCGCCAGTCCCATGCATTGGCAACTTGCTGGCGGAGCACTGGTGAGGACTTCTGGAGATCAATCGTCGTCGGTTGCGTTTCGAAGCGCACGAGAGAATGCCGGGCGAGGAACTCGGAAAGTTCACTGCCAACAAGGGTGGCGTTCTGCGCTTCACGTCGAATGAGCACTCGACCGTCGGGCGTCTGAGCGAACCCGTCATGACGTCGATCGACAGCCAGAACCAGGACTTGCTTGTCGCCGACAGTGAGTATGTCCAGTCTGTACCGGCCAGGGTTGTGGACCCTCGCCACGACTCGGTGGACGCGAGCCTTGAGTTCCCCGCTGTCATCGATGCCGACTGGGCGTCCGTTCGAATCAACTCCCAACATGATCACGCCACCGTCGGCGTTGGAGAACGCTGCAACGGCTTCGGCCACCTTGTGCTCGGGCAGCCCTTGCTTGAATTCGACGTAGTGGCCCTCGGCAGGCCAGGTCCGAGTGAACTCACTCAGGCTCATCTGGTGTGGCGGCTCATCCTCCCGACGAGGATGTAGCGCTGGATATGCCATACTTGAAACGCACCTCCGATCGCTGAACAAGTATGCCATACTTGTTACAAGATCGAGTATCGTAAAGCAAGTATGGCATAACTTCTCGTCCGTGGACCTTGACGAAAGCAGGCGACCGGTTTGGAGAC